>NZ_JBSPKW010000021.1:0-118717 GCF_053848065.1 Mesorhizobium sp. BHscii
CGCAACCAAATACCAAAACGGCCCGCCTCAGTGCGGGCCGTTTTGCGTTTGCGGCCTGCCGCGCTCGGTTTTTGATCCTCATCAGGGCCTGCAAGGGAGGCGAGCCGACACAGCTGGACAGAGAAAGAAAGTCAAGTCCTGTCCCGGCAACCAGTTTCGGCATAAACCCCCAGCAATCTCGAATGGTTGCTGGGGTTTTCTTTGATGCCGGCGTCACTTGTTCGCCGGACATTCCAATCGGCGCTGCCAGGCCATGAATTTCTTTTGGCGATCAATTCACACGGTTTTCCAACCCCGCCGTCAGCGGTATCTCGAGCCCGCGACGCAATCCCGTCGCGACGACCGACACCCTGAATTTTCCGGCGAGCGCCTTGTCGAAAATGGCGCCGACGATGATATCGGCGTCGGCGTCGACCTCCTCGCGGATGCGGGTGGCAGCTTCGTCGACTTCGAACAGCGTCATGTCAGTGCCACCCGATATCGAGACAAGGACGCCCTTGGCGCCCATCATCGACGCTTCGTCGAGAAGCGGGTTTGCGATCGCTGCTTCGGCCGCCTTCCTGGCGCGGTCCTCCCCGGTGGCTTCGCCGGTTCCCATCATCGCGCGACCCATATCGCGCATCACCGACTTCACATCGGCAAAGTCGAGATTGATCAGCCCTTCCTTGACGATGAGATCGGTGATACAGCCGACGCCGGCGTAGAGGACGCGATCCGCCATGGCGAACGCGTCCGCGAAGGTCGTCCTGGCATCGGCGATCCTGAAGAGGTTCTGGTTCGGGATGACGATGACGGTATCGGCGCTTTCGCGGAGCCGCTCGATGCCCTCATTGGCGGCATGCATTCGACGGTTCCCTTCGAAGACGAACGGCTTGGTCACGACGGCCACGGTCAGTATTCCCGCGTTGCGCGCGGCCTGCGCTATGACCGGTGCTGCACCAGTTCCGGTTCCGCCTCCCATGCCCGCGGTCACGAAACACATATGCGTTCCCGCAAGATGGTCCATGATTTCGTCGATCGATTCCACGGCCGCGGCATGGCCGACCTCGGGCAGGGATCCTGCACCAAGGCCTTCCGTGACGTGCGCTCCCAATTGGATCAGCCGCGTTGCCTTCGACATGGTGAGCGCCTGAGCATCGGTGTTGGCGACGATAAATTCGGTGCCCTGCAAGCCTTCAGCGATCATGTTGTTAATGGCGTTGCCGCCACCGCCGCCAACCCCGATGACGGATATTTTGGGCCTCATCTCCGAGATTGCCGGCCTCGTTGCAGTGTTCATTTGCCGTCTCTCCCATTGAATGCGCCAGCGCAGCGGTCGGTGGAAGGCTTGCCCCTGGCGCACTGCAAAGACTTTGGACAGTGAGCGAATCAGGACAGCCCAGCGTAACCAAGGGAATCAGACGGTTGAACCGGCTGCAAGTGCAGTATGCAAACTCGCGCATGTTAAGCGCCATTGGTTTGCCGGCCGAGACCGATCTTCTTGTTTCTACTTCACGCCGATGCCGGCCGTCAGGCCGCCATCGATCCTGTAGTCCGCACCGGTGCAGAACCCGGCTTTCGACGAACACAGAAAGGCGATGAGTTCCGCCACTTCCTCCGGCTCGCCGATGCGCCCGATGGGGTGGGCTTCGCCGAAGCGCCTGTAGGCGGCCTCGACATCAGCGTCGGTGCCATTCTCGCCGCGCGCCGCCTTTTCAAGGATCGGGGTGCGGATCGAGCCCGGGCTGACGGAATTGACGCGAATGCCGGAGCGCGCGTAGTCAAGCGCCAGAGAGCGCGTCAGGGTGTGGATGGCGCCCTTGGTCGTAGCATAGGCGGCGACGTTCTGCTGGCAGGCGAAGCCCTGCACCGACGCCACGTTGACGACGGCGCCGCCGCCTCTCTTCATCATCTCGGGAATACCGAAATGCGCGGTCAGGTAGATCGAGCCGACATTGACGGACATCGCCTGGTTCCAGGTGTCGAAATCGGTGCTAACAGCGGTTCCATATGGATGCACCGCCGCGGAATTGACGATGATATCGAGGCCGCCGAACCGCTCGACACCGGCCGCGACCGCATCGCGAACCTGATCCGGCACGGAGACGTCGACGGCCATGACCAGCGCCCCGGCGGCGGAGCTGTCCAGTTCCGCTGTCATCGCCGCGTTGGCCGCGCGGTCGATGCCGCAGGCGATGATCGCCGCGCCGCCCGCCGCAAGACGTCTGGCGGTTGCCAGGCCGATCCCGGTCGTCCCCGTGACCAGAGCGATCTTGCCGTCGAAATCCTTCATTGCGCAGACTCCTTTAATTTGACTTCCATTGTGGCCCAACAATACGGTTCTGTTTTATCGCAAAGGAAAGCCTCGATGGAACAATGCTGGCGCTGGTATGGCCCTGACGACCCGGTGACGCTCGATCATGTCAAGCAGGCCGGAGCCACGGGCGTCGTATCCGCCCTGCATAATATCTATGACGGCCGCGCCTGGCCTTTGGCGGATATCCTGGAGCGCAAACGGATCATCGAGGCCGAAGGGCTGACCTGGTCTGTCGTGGAGAGCATTCCCGTCCACAATTCGATCAAGATCGGCTCGGCGGAACGGGTTCGCTATGTTGGCTGGTACAAGGACACGATCCGTGCGCTGGCGAAAGCCGGCATAAAGACCATTTGCTACAACTTCATGCCTGTGGTCGACTGGACCCGCACCGACCTTGCCTATCGGCTTCCAACGACGGGCTACGCCCTGCGTTTCGACGCGATCGATTTTGCCGCATACGACCTGTTCGTCCTGAAGCGCAGGAATGCCGAGGCCAGCTACAGCGCGGCACGTATCGCAGAGGCGGAATTACGCTTCAAGGCGCTGAACGACGAGCAGATCGACAGGATCGAGCGCAATCTCATCGCTGGCCTGCCAGCAACCGAGCGCAGCTACAACCGTGAAAGCTTTCGCGAGGCATTGGCGGAATACGATTCGATCGGGCCGAAGGAGCTGCGCAACAATCTTGCCTGGTTTTTGCACGAGATCATTCCCGTGGCCGAGGAGGAGGGGGTGCGCATGTGCATCCATCCCGACGATCCACCATTCTCACTCTATGGCTTGCCACGGATCGTCTCGACCGCCGAGGACGCGCGTTTCATCCTCAGCGCAGTCGGCAGTCCGGCAAACGGCCTGACATTCTGCACCGGTTCCTACGGTACGCGCGCAGACAACGACATTGTCGGCATGGTCAAGGAATTCGCCGACCGGATCCATTTCGTCCATCTGCGCAATGTAACCATCGAGGATGACGGCTCCTTCTATGAAGCCGAGCATCTGGAGGGCGGCACTGACATGGCGCATGTCATCCTCGCTTTGATGCAGGAAGAGACGCGCCGCAGTAGGGAAGGTCGCGCCGACTGGCGGATTCCCATGCGTCCTGATCATGGCCATCTGCTCGCCGACGATATCGGCAAGACCAGGATCAACCCCGGCTACTCATTGATCGGCCGGCTGAAGGGCCTCGCCGAACTGCGCGGCATCATGCGCGCCGTGGAACGTTTTGATCTGGCCTGAGGATCGCAAACGGGAAATGGTGCTAAGGTCGATGGCTTGATGAAACAAGCTCGGCCTTGCGCCGTGCCGTCTCCAGCCCGATGGCTATGAAGCGGCGCGCATGCCGGGCCAGTTCCATATTGTCGGTCCACAGATTGCGCCAGATGGCGGTTTTCTTCGACAGGTTCTCGTCGACGATCTCCGATGAGAAGGATTCGAAGCTGAGGTCGTCGCTATAGCCGATCGCGGCCAGCGCATCGAAGATCGCGGCGAAGTCGATGTTGCCGGTGCCGAGGAAGCCGCGATGGCTCTCGCCGATATGGACATAGCCGATCTTCTTCGCGGCGTGGCGGATGGCCAGTCCGACATCGGCCTCCTCGATATTCATGTGGAAAGTGTCGAGATGCAGGAAGATGTTGTCGGAGCCGGTGTCCTCGATGAAGGCTAGCCCTTGTGCGGCGGTGTTGAGCAGATTGCTCTCGAAGCGGTTGACGATCTCGAGGTTGAGCGTGACGCCGGCGGCCTTGGCGGTTTCCGCGACCTTGGCGAGCGTGGCAGCACTGCGGTTCCATTGATCGCGCGTCGGCGCCTCAGTCTGCAATCCGTGGCTGGTGCTGAGGATGCCGGCGACCTTCCGGCCGCCGAGATCGCGGGTGAGCGCGATCGTACGTTTCAGGATTTCGACGCCGTGCGCCGCAATCGCCTTGTCGGCGCTTGAAATGTCGCCGTCGGCCGGCAGTCCGATGCTGATCGCCACGCCGAGATCGAGGTCGGCGATGCGCCTGGCCAGCCCGCCAATGTCAACATTGGCAGGGTCGAGATAGGAGAATTCGATCAGGTCAAAGCCGGCCTCTTTGGTGTTGGCCAGCGTCCGTTCGAGGTCGCCTTGCGCCGAGCTTGCCGACCAGACGAAAGAATGGATTCCAATGCGCGACATGATCGTCTCCTGCTGGTCGAGAGCATCGGACCCAAAAGTGGAAACCGGTTTTGGGAAAATCCGATGCTCAGACAAAAAAAGGTGCGGCCGGTCATCCCGGCCGCACCAGCCTTGGGAGGCCTTAGCGGGCTGCGGTCCAGCCCTTGTAGTCCTTCAAGTTCTCGGCTGTGATCAGCTGCGGGTCGAGTAGTACCGTCGCCTCGGCCGGCTTTTTGCCGGCGAGCACCTCAGCCGCCATCTGCAGCGACTGGCCAGCCATGACGTAAGGATCTTGCGAGGCCGAGGCCTTGATCATCGAGGTGCCGGAAGAGAGTTCCTTCTCGATATCGGGCGCGCCGTCGACCGCGGTGAAGATGAACTCCGAGCGGTTGAGCTGCTTGGCCGCAAGCTGGGCGCCGATCGCCGTCGGATCATTGATGGCGAACACCGCGTCGATCTTGTCGAAACGGGTCAGCAGCGATTGGAACACCTTCAGGCCGCCGTCGCGCGAGCCTTCGGCATTCTGGTCGTCGGAGAGGATCTTGATATCCGGGTGTTTCGCCAGCACGTCCTTGCAGCCCTTGACCCGCTCCAGGATCGACGACGATGCCGGGCCGTTCAGGATGACATAGTCACCCTTGCCGCCGGTATGGTCGACCAGATACTGGCAGGCCGCTTCACCGGCCTTGACGTTGTTGGTCATTACGGTGACGTCGGCGCCCGGCGCCGAAACATCGAAAGCGGCAACCACGATGCCCGCCGCCTGCGCCTTCTTCACCGCCGGTGCGATCGCCTTGGCATCGACGGCGTTGAGCATGATCACGTCGACGCCGGCGGCGATGAAGGAGTCGACCTGCGAGACCTGCTTGTTGAGGTCGTAGTCGGCCGACACCGACGTCACCTCGACATTAGGGTTGATCTTCTTGGCGGCGTCCTCGATGCCCTTGATGGTGGCGACGAAGAACGGGTTGCCGAGCAGGCCGACCGAGATGCCGACCTTGTTCAGATCCTTGGCCGAAGCCGGTGCGATGACGACGGCCGCAAGGGCAACGCCGCAGAGCAGTTTAGCGATAGTCTTCATTGTTTTCCTCCTGATGCCCCGCGCCTCTCACGGTGCGTTTACATGAAACCGGGTCGTTGACGCCGGCGACTAAGGTCAATCACGTTCTTGCTCCTGCCTGGAGCCTGTAGCGATCGAGGGCGACCGCCACGATGATGACCAATCCCTTGATGATGTACTGCCAGATGTCCGAAACACCGGCCAAGATGAGCCCGTTGGAGAGCACCGCGATGATCAGGCCGCCGATCAGCGTGCCCCAGATCGAACCGACGCCGCCGACAAAGCTGGTACCGCCGAGAATGACCGCGGCAATTGCGTCGAGCTCATAGGACTGCCCAAGCTGCAGCCCATTGGCCGCATAGAGCCGGGCCGCCGACATGGCGCCGCCAAGGCCGGCCAGAAGGCCGGAAACGCCATAGACGAAGAGCAGCACCAGCGGCACCTTGATGCCGGTGAGGCGCGCGGCTTCGGCATTGCCGCCGACGGCATAGATCCAGGTGCCGAGCACGGTGCGCTTGAGTACCAGCCAGGACAGCACCACGACCGACAGAGCGATGATGACCAGCCAGGGAATGCCGAACAGCGAACCGTTGCCGATGAAGTCGAACGGCAGGTCCGAGTTGAACACCGTGGTGTCCTGGCCGAGCAGGCGGGCGACGCCGCGCACGGCTGTCAGCGAACCCAGCGTGACGATGAAGGGCGGCAGCTTGATATAGGCGACGAGCAGCCCGTTGATGACGCCGAAGCCGAGGCCGACCAGAATGGCCGCCGGCACGCCGAGCATGCCCCACTCCGGCACCAGCGACACCATCACCGCCACCATCGCCGAGGCGGCAAGAATGGAGCCGACGGACAGGTCGATGCCGCCGGTCAGGATGACGAAGGTCATGCCGGCCGCGAGCACGATGTTGATCGACGACTGCTGCGTGACGATCAACAGGTTGGTCTCGGTGAGAAAGCGCGGGTTCATGAACTGGAAGCCGGCCGCCAGCAGGATCAGGACCGGCAGCATGCCAAGCGCGGCGAAGGCGGTGCGCAGCCGCCGGCTCCTGCCGACCGCCTGGTCACCCGCGCTGATCTCGGTTGCCTTGTCGGTCATCCCTTGGCCGCTCCCGTTGCAAGTTCCATGATTGCTTCCTGACTGAGCGGCTGGCCGGCGGATGCCATAACTTCGCCAGCGATAGTGCCGTCGCGCATCACCAGCACGCGATCGGCGACGCCGATCACCTCCGGCAGTTCGCTGGAGATCATCAGGATGGCGATGCCCTTCTTGGCGAGATCGTCGATCAGCCGGTAGATTTCGGACTTCGCCCCGACATCGACGCCGCGAGTCGGCTCGTCGAGGATGAGGACCCGCGGCTCGGTTTCGAGCAGACGGGCGAGCAGCACCTTCTGCTGGTTGCCGCCCGACAGCGAGCCGGCATTGGCCTGCACCGACCTGGTGCGGATGGAGAGGTCGGAAACGGCCTTGGCGGCGCGCCTTTCGGCCGTGGCGAAGTCGCGCAGGCCGCCGGCCTGCGCGTCCCTTGCGAGCACGCCCATGCTGATATTGTCGGAAATCGACATGTCGAGGAACAGACCGAGTTCCTTGCGGTCTTCGGTGAGATAGGCGATGCCGGCGTCCAGCGCCTCGCGCGGCGAGCCGATGGCTATCGGCTTGCCGTCGAGTTCCAGCGTGCCTGATGTGTGCCTGTCGGCACCGAAGATCAGCCGTGCGAGCTCGGTGCGGCCCGAGCCGACCAGGCCCGCCAGCGCCAAGACTTCGCCCTTGTGCAGGTCGAAGGAACAGTCCTTCAAAAGATTGCCGTCCGACATGCCCTGCACCGATAGCGCGATCGCGCGCTTGCTGTCCGGCGGGCGGTGATCCTTCTTGTAGAAGGCGGACAGATCACGGCCAACCATCATCGAAACGAGGCGCGAGGCGTTCAGATCGGCGCGGTCGAGCGTGCCGACAAAGCCGCTGTCGCGCAGCACGCTGACACGGTCAGCAAGTTGGTAGACCTCTTCCATCCGGTGGCTGATGTAGATGATGGCGATGCCCTGCGACTTCAGCGTCGCAATGACCTCGAACAACCTGTCCGTCTCGCGCGAGGTCAGCGAGGTGGTCGGCTCGTCCATGACGATGATGCGCGCGCTGGTCGACAGCGCGCGAGCGATCTCGACCAGCTGGCGTTCGCCGAGCGACAGGCTGGAGACCGAGTCCCGCGCCGAGAAAGAGACGCCGAGCCGTGCGATGATCTCGTTAGCGCGCCGATTGCACTGATCGCGGTCGACGATGCCGAACCGTCTCGGCTCGTTGCCGAGGAAGATGTTCTGCGCAACCGTCAGGTTGGGCGCCAGCGACAGCTCCTGATAGATGACCGCAATGCCGTTGGCGCGCGCCTTGATCGGGTCGCCGGTCGCAACCGGTGTGCCGTCGATCAGGATATCGCCGCCTGGATCCGGCCGATAGGCGCCGGACAGCACCTTCATCAGCGTCGACTTGCCGGCGCCGTTTTCGCCCATCAGCGCGTGCAGTTCGCCGGCGTGGACGGTCAGCGACACGTCCTGCAAGGCGCGGATCGGGCCGAACGTCTTGGAGATGTGCCGCATCTCCAGCATCGGCTGGCGCGCCGTCTCGATTTGGGCAGCGGCGGTCATCGTGCACCTCGCGCTGCAGTTTCAACGATGCCTCGATCGCCGGAGAGGCCGCGCCAGCTGTCGCGGTATCCAGCAAGACCAGCGAAGCCGGAGGCGCACACCGGCTCCGGCGCCTCGGCGGCAAATTCGCGTCCAACACTCTCGAAGGCAAGAGCCGCCGCTCCGGTGGCGCTGCCCTCCAGCGTGGCGCCCTGCATGAAGGGCTGGCCGGGGCGCAGTTGCGCCAGCAGGGCGGCGAGCACGCCGCCACTGTTCAGCCCGCCATCGACGATCACGGTATCGTTCGAATGGATCAGGTCGAGACCCAGATCGATCATCAGTGCGACATAGAGCAGTGCCACAGCCGCGCGCTCCTCCGCGTTGGGTGTGCGCCCGACCAATTCGCCGGGATGGCCAGGCATCGGCCCGCCCGGGGCGAAACTAGGCAGCGCCATGATGCCGGCGTCGATCACCTGCTGTACCGAGGAGCGGGCGATTGCGCCTTGCCAGCCGGCGCTGATTGTCGCGAATTCACGGCCGCCCATGAAACGGATGGTCGGCACCGGGCCAGCATCGACATCGACATTGACCAGCATGTCGCGGTCGCGGTCGAGCGCGTCGAGCGGGCAGTCCGGGTTGAGCACGACGACCCAGGTGCCGGTCGAGACGACAGTGACCGGCCCAAGCTCCTGCCGGCGATAGGCATGGAGCGCCGCATTGCTGTCATGGACACCGTTGTGGATGGCAATCGGCTGTGTTGCCCCGCCGAAGCGCCGCTCGCCGATGACAGCTCCGGCACGCTCAAAGGCGGGCATCTGGCCGCGCCAGCCCTCGGCGTCGACCAGCGGACTGAAATCGCGCTTGCGCGGCGCCCACAGATGCGAGTGACAGCCGAGATAGGACACTTCCGAGACCGCCCGGCCGCCAAAGCGCCAGCTCCAGTATTGCGGATAGCCGAGGATCGATTTCGCGGCATCGAACGCGCTGGGTTGCACCGCCTTCAGCCACAGCATGTGGCGACCATAGTTGAAGCCGAGCGGCAGGAGCGGCGAGAAAGTCTCGGGAAAATCCGGAATGCGGCGATCGATCTGCGCGGCGATCTCAGCAGGTGGCTCCTGCTCGTAGTCGAGAATAGGATGCGTCAGCGCCGCATTGTCGACCAAGGCAAAGGTGCAGCCATGGCCCGAAACCATCAATCCTTCCACACCATGATTGTCGACCGCTTCGCCGACGACGCGAGCCGCCCAATCGTGAAGCGCTGTCTCGTCGAGCACACTGAAGTCGCCTTTGCGCGTCCAGTTCGGCTGAGTCCGGCGCTCATCGAGAATCTGCCCGTCCTGACCAAAGACGAAGAGCTTCGAGTTGGTCTTGCCGAAGTCGAGGACGGCCACCTTCACTGCAGGGCTCCAGAGACAGAGGCGATCCGCACCATGACGCCGGCGTCTTCGAGCATGCGTGTGTCCGCATCGGACAGGCCGTCATCGGTCACCAGCGTGCCGATGCGGGACAGAGGCAGCGCGACGTTGCGCGCGTGGATCGACAGTTTGCGGCTGTCGGCCAGCACCACGATCTGGTCGGCGCATAGGCTGAGTTCGACGATGGAGCGGACCAGCAGCGGATGCGATTCCAGCACGCCCTCCGGGCCGATGCCTTGCGCGCCAAGAAAGAATTTCGACGCATAGAACGGCACGGCCTGGGTGAGCGAATGGATGATGCCAGGCTCGCGATGAAGCTCACCGCCGGCGATGGTTAGGCTGCAATGCCCGTGGTCGCTCAAATAGGCGATGAGCGGCATCGAGTTGGTGTAGAGCCGGATGTTGCGGTCGGCGAGCTTGGCACCGAGATGGAAACAGGTCGAACCGCCATGCACGATGACGGCGTCGCCATCGCGCACCATGGTCGCGGCGAGAGCCGCGATCTGCCGCTTGGCTTCGACTGCGAGATCGCGGTTCTCGTCATAGGGCCTGGCATAGGCGACGCCCGCCTGCGAGGCGCCATCGAGCGCCGAGATGCCGCCATAGACCTTTCGTGCTTCACCGGCCTCATCGATCTTGTCGATGTCGCGCCGCACAGTCGCTGCCGACACGCCGAGCCGCTCCTGCAGCTCGCGCACTGAGGCGAAGGGGCGATCCCGCAACAACTCGACAATCTGACGCTGGCGGCCGGAGTCGCTCAACGGATACCCTCCCGAATGCCATTTTGCCACGGCAATTGGTGCAACTTACTCAACACCGATCAGATTGCAAGCTCGATTTGACTAGATAAGATCACTATTGACGTAACTTACTCGCATCTGCGATACCAGCATCACTCGTTATCCCGGCAGCGGGATATCCAAAGCCGTGGCCACGCGGCCGTTTGTGAAGGAATTTCGATGGCAAACTATGCGGATGCGCAGGAATTGGCTGCTTTGCGGTCGCTTTCGGCCAGCATCGGGCGCGACCCGCATTTGACCCAGGCCGCGGGCGGCAACACTTCGCTGAAGGCTGGCGACACGCTCTGGATCAAGGCTTCCGGTACTTGGTTGAAGAATGCGCTCGCCGAAGACATTATGGTGCCCGTGGCGATCGCCCCACTGCTCAGGGCTGTCGAACAGCGCGACCCGGCCGCCGATAAGCCGCAGGGCTTCGCCATCGAGGCGCTCAACACACGCAGGCTGCGCCCCTCGATCGAGACCACGGTTCATGCCCTGATGCCGCAGCGCGTCGTCCTGCATGTCCACTGCGTCGACACTATTTCGCTTGCCGTGCAGGCCGACTGCGAGGCTCAAATCGCCAAGCGCCTCGATGGCCTCGAATGGGCGTATGTTCCCTATCGCCGGCCGGGCCTGCCGCTCGCCCAAGGCATTGCCGAGCGCCTTCGACCAGGGGTCGATATGCTGATCCTTGCCAATCACGGCCTGGTCGTCGCAGCCGAGACCGTTGCCGGCGCCGAAGCGCTGCTGCGCCGCGTCACAGGGCTGCTGGCGCGGCCGCCCCGCGAGGTGGCGGAGCCCAACCTTGCTGCACTGACGGCGCTCATCGGACGCACCGGTTACAGGTTGCCGGCGGATGTCGAAGCGCATGCGGCCGCGATCGATCCGGAAAGCTGCCGCATGGCGTCGGGGGGCAGCCTCTATCCCGATCACGTCATCTTTCTCGGCCAGGGTTCGGTCGTGGCGAGACCCGGCGAGGACGTGAAGCGTGTCACCGAACGGTGCGACAGTGCACCGGTGGCAATCCTGTTTCCCGGGCTTGGCGTGCTGATGCGCGGCGACGCGAGTGGCGGCGCCGACGCCATGCAACGCTGCCTTGCCGACGTGACGGCGCGGGTCGATGTCGCGGCGAAGCTGAACTATCTGACCGCCGCCGAGAACGACGAACTGATCAACTGGGACGCCGAGCAGTACCGCCAGAAACTCAATGCAGCCGGCAGCTGACATGGCGCGTTCGATGGGCCCGCTTTCGATCGGCCCCCTTTCGATCGGCATCGACATCGGCACATCAGGTGCGCGCGCCGTCGCCATGCGCCCGGACTTTTCGATTGCCGCGCGTTCCGCCGTCCCACTCGACAGATTTGGCCAGAACGCCCCCGACCCCTCAGTGTGGTGGTCAGCGGTCGGCGCGGCGCTGACCGAACTGCTTTCAGGCATCGATCGCGCCGCGGTCCGGTCGATTGCCGTCGACGGCACTTCGGGCACGCTGCTGCCGGTCGACGGCACCGGGCGGCCGCTCGCCGAACCGTTGATGTACAATGACAAGGTCGACGACGACGCTATTCTGGCCGTGATCGCGCGCGAGGCGCCGGCAGCGAGCGCAGCACTTGGGGCGACGTCCGGTCTCGCCAAGGCGCTCTGGTTCCAGCGACGGCCCGGCGTTGCCACGGTGCTGCATCAGGCCGACTGGATCGCGGGACAGTTCTCCGGCCGTTTCAATGTCAGCGACGAGAACAATGCCCTGAAAACCGGTTACGACGTCGAGGCCCGGCGCTGGCCGGACTGGATCGCGGCGACCGGCATGCGCATGGAACTCCTGCCTCGCGTCGTCAAGCCGGGCGACATCACGGGAACGCTCTCCGCGAGCGCCGCGGATTTGTTCGGCCTGGCGCGCGACGTCGCCGTGGTCGCCGGGACGACGGATGGCTGCGCGTCATTCCTGGCGACGGGCGCTGCGGCAGTTGGCGACGGCGTCACCGCGCTGGGGTCCTCGCTGACCATCAAGATCCTCTCCGACCGGCCGATCTCGGCGCCGCAGTTCGGCATCTATAGTCACCGGTTGGGAGATGCGTATCTGGCGGGTGGTGCGTCGAATTCGGGCGGCAAGGTGCTGGCGCAGCATTTTCCCCTCGCGCGCATCATCGAGTTGAGTGCGGCGATCGACCCTATGACGGAGACGGGCCTCGACTATTATCCACTTCCCGCGGTCGGCGAACGCTTCCCGGTAGCCGATCCTGCCCTGCCGCCGCGTCTGACGCCGCGGCCGGCGGACGACGCCGACTATCTGAAAGGAATGTTGGAGGGCATTGCCGAGATCGAGGCGCTCGGTTATCGCCGGCTTGCCGAGCTCGGCGCGCCTCGGCTGAACTCGGTCAGAAGTGTCGGCGGCGGTGCGGCAAACGCCGCCTGGACCGCGATCCGGCAGCGCAAGCTGGGCGTCGATTTTCTGCCGGCGCTTTCGGACGAGGCGGCCGCCGGCACGGCGCGGCTGGCGCTGATGGGCGCAATCGAAGCGGGGCTTTTGTGATCAAGAAGACAGTTGAACATGTCGATGGCATCGGAGCGCTGGTTGAGCGCTATCAGGTGTTCCTGCTCGATCAGTTCGGCGTGCTGCACGATGGTACAAACCCTTATCCGGGCGCCGTGGAGGCATTGTCGGCGCTGAAGCGCGCAGGCAGGACGATTGTGCTGGTCTCAAACTCGGGCAGGCGCGCGCCGCCCAACGAAGCCCGCTTGCTGAAGCTCGGCTTCCAACCAGGAAGCTGGGATCAATTTGTCTCCTCCGGCGAGATCGCGTGGCGGTCCTTTCACGAAATGGCGATATCTGGAACGCTGCGCCCAAACACAAAGTGCCTACTGATCAGCCGCGAGGGCGATCGCTCGGCGATTGAAGGCCTGCCTTTCGCGTTGACCGGTGACGGCGACGATGCCGAGCTGGTGCTGATCGCCGCCAGTGAGGGCGATCGCTATGACATCGATCACTATCGCAGACTTTTTGCACCGGCAGCAATGCGGCAGGTGCCGTGCTTCTGCACCAACCCCGACAAGATCATGCTGACCGCCGTGGGGCCTCGCTTTGGCGCCGGTCAGCTTGCGGATCTCTATGAGAGCCTCGGCGGCAGCGTCACCCGTATCGGCAAGCCCTATACCCCGATCTTCGAAGCCGCGCTGGCGCTGGTGGGCAACCCGGACCGAAGCAGCGTGGTCTGTGTCGGCGACAGCGTCGAACACGATGTCGCCGGCGGAATTGGCGCCGGCGTGGCGACTGCGCTGGTCCTGTCCGGAATATTGGCTGACACCGCTGACCTGGCCGAGCTTTTCGACGATCTGGATGCCTACCCCGATTACACCACGGATGTTTTTAAATTCGCTGACTGAGGCCGTCAGTTTTCCAGGGTTGGGCGCTGCCACGGCAATGATACTGTCGGTCGTGGTGCTCGGTGGCGCAGCCCTTTGGCTGCCGGTGCCAGTTCACATCTGGTTGGTCGGAGGCTATTGATCCTGCATGCGTGATTTTCAACTCCCCGGTCGGTCGCCGGTTCGTGCGACGGAAGCGATGGCCGCGACATCGCACCCTCTGGCGACACTGGCGGCGCTCGAGATGCTGCGGTCCGGCGGTAACGCGATGGATGCAGCCGTGTGCGCGGCGGCGGTTCAGGCGGTCGTCGAGCCGCAATCGACCGGTATCGGCGGCGACTGTTTTGTCCTCTATTGTCCCAACGGCCAAGGCGAGGTTCTGGCCTTCAACGGCTCCGGCCGCGCACCTGCGTCAGCGACGGCTGAATGGTATCTGGACAGGGGGCATGTCGAACTGCCTGAGTCCGGTCCGCACGCGGTCACCGTGCCGGGCGCCGTTGACGCTTGGTGCCGGCTGCTCGAGAAGCACGGCAGAAAGGGCATCGACGCCGCGCTCGCACCTGCCATACGCTACGCCGAACAGGGCTACGTCGTCCAAGACCGCGTCGCCTTCGACTGGGCTGAGAGTGCTGCCTTACTTGCCGCTGACGAACATGCCGCGCGGATATTTCTGCCGGATGGAAAGGCGCCGCAGGCAGGCGAGTTGCACCGGCAGCCGCAACTGGCCGACACCTTGCGCATCGTCTCGCGCCGTGGCCGCGCCGGCTTTTACGAAGGCGAGGTTGCGGACGACATGGTCTCGCGTCTGCGCGCGCTTGGCGGGCTGCATGCGCTCGAGGATTTTGCGGCCACGAAGGGTGAGTATGTCAGGCCCGTCGGTACGTCCTACCGAGGCTACGACATCCATCAGATGCCGCCGAACAACCAGGGCCTGACGGCACTGATCATGCTGAATGTGCTATCAGGCTTCTCGCTCGGCGCGCTGGAACCGAACGGCGCCGAGCGCTTTCACCTCGAGATCGAGGCTGGGCGGCTTGCCTATCAGGACCGCGACAATTTCATCGGCGACCAGAACCACGTCCATGTTCCGGTTGAGCAGTTGTTGTCCAGATCCCATGCGGACCGGCTCCGCGCCGAGATCGATCCGGCGCGTGCGATGACGCATCTGCCTCGGCTTGAGCTTCAGCAGAGCGATACCGTTTACATCTCCGTGGTCGACCGCGATCGTAATGCGGTCAGCTTCATCAACTCGACCTTTGGTTCGTTCGGCAGCGGGGTGGTCGGCCCGAGCACCGGCGTCGTCCTGCAGAACCGCGGCAGCAGCTTCCGCCTGGCGGCGGACCACCCAAACCGCATCGCACCGGGAAAACGCCCCATGCACACCATCATGCCGGGCATGGTGACAGCCAAGGGCCGGGCGATCATGCCGTTCGGCGTGATGGGCGGCGGCTACCAGCCGTTCGGCCATGTCCACCTGCTCACCAACATTATCGATTTCGGCATGGACCCGCAGGAGGCGCTTGATGCGCCGAGGGTGTTTTACCGCCAGGACGCAGTGGAGGCGGAGCGTGGCGTTCCGGCCGAGGCGATCGCCGGCCTGCGCGAGCGAGGCCACGACGTGTCCATCCCAACCGAGCCGCATGGCGGCGGCCAACTGGTGCTGATCGACTGGGACAAGGGCACGCTTACCGGCGCGTCCGATCCACGCAAGGATGGTTGCGCGCTGGGTTACTGACGATCGGCCGCGCCTTGCGTGCTGGTCCTGTTCAGTTTTGGCGCTGCCGTCACCAGCGCCTTGCCGATCGTCGATTGCGGGGCACCGATGACCGCACGGGCGTTGCCGCTCTCGGCGACCCGGCCGGCGTCGAGGATGACGACACGATGGGCGATGGCGCTGATAACGCCGAGATCATGCGAAATGAACAGATAGGCGATCCGTTCCTCGCGCTGCAGATCGAGCAGCAGTTGCAGGATCTGTCGGCGCACCGATACGTCGAGCGCGGACACCGCTTCGTCGAGCACGATCAGCGACGGCTTTGTCGCGATGGCGCGAGCAATCGCGATGCGCTGGCGCTGGCCGCCCGAGATCTCGTGGATGGCGCGGCCGGCGAGATCAGCGCTCAGGCCGACGCGATCGAGCAGAGCGGCGATGCGGCGCGGGCGTTCTGATCGAGTTGCGATGCCATGGATCCGCAGCGGATCGTCGAGCACGCGCGCGACGGTGGCGCGTGGGTTGAAGGCGGCGAGCGGGTCCTGAAATACCATTTGCAGACGAGCACGCCGGGCGCGCAAGGCAGCGCCGCTCAGGGACAGGAAATCGCCGCCTTCGAACTCGATGCGGCCGGCGTCCGATTCGATCAGCCGCAGCAGCAGCCGCGCGATGGTCGACTTGCCGCTGCCGGAAGGCCCGGCCAGTGCCAGCGTCTCGCCGGGCTCGATGTCGAAGGAAACATCATCGACGGCGGCGATTGTCTTGCCGCCGCGACGATATCGTTTGGTCAGGCCGGAAACAGCCAGCAATGGACGGCTCACCTCGATGCTCCTGCCGGCCGCAGCATTGGTTCGGCGTCGAGGCCGAGACGAGCGTCGAGCAGCGCTCTTGTGTAGGCGTGGCGCGGGCTAGCAATGATCTGCGCCGTCGCACCGAGCTCGACCAGCTCGCCGTGCCGGAACACGGCGATGCGCTCGGCCAGCTCGGTGGCCAGCGCGATGTCGTGGCTGACGAACAGCAGCGTCATCCCGTCCTCGGCCACCAATTGTCGGATCAGCGCGACGATCTCGGCCTGCACGATGGTGTCCAACGCGCTGGTCGCCTCATCGGCGATCAGCAGTTTCGGACCTGCCGCGATCGCGGCGGCGATCGCTACGCGCTGCTTCTGGCCGCCGGAAAGCTGGTGCGGATAGGCGCGCAAGGCGGCATCGGGATCGGACAGGCGGACGCGTTCGAGCAGGGTTTTTGCCCAAGCATAGGATTGCGGCCAAGTAAGGCGGAGATGCGTGTGCGCAACTTCCGCGATCTGCTCGCCGACCGACATCACCGGATCGAGGCTGGCCGAGGGGTCCTGGAAGACGAAGCCAATGTCGCGGCCGCCGAGGGGGGTGTGGGTGGACCGGGTAATGAATTCGGATGGCTGGCGTTCCTTCACACTCCCCTCAGAGGGGGGTGCCTTGGCACCAACAGATGGCGACGATGGCAAAAACCAGTCAAGGCAGCCGTCAATCCTGGAGGAAGCCGGCAGCAGCCCGGCGATGGCCAGCGCCAGCGTGCTCTTGCCCGAGCCGCTCTCGCCGATGATGGCGAGGCGCTCGCCGGCGGCGACATCGAGGCTGACATGTTTCAGCGCCGCCACCTCGGCGCCATCGCGGCGATAGCTCACCGTCAAATCGCGGATCGAAAGCAGTGCCGTCACGACAGGCTCCTCCTCACCGCTGTCGTTTCGACGACGCCTTCGCCGGCGAGATAGACGCCGAGCACGGTCAGCACGAGCGCTACGCCCGGAATGATCGACAGGAAGGGCGCGGCGCGCAGCACGGCGCGACCTTCGGCGATCATGCCGCCCCAGGTCATGCGGTTCGGGTCGCCGAGACCGAGGAAGGACAATGCCGCTTCAGTAAGGATCGCCGCGGCGACGATCACCGACGACAATGCCAGCACCGGCGGCAATGCGTTGGGCAGCACTTCGCGAAAGGCGATCTCCAGCGGATGCATGCCGATGACGCGGGCGCCGGCGACAAAATCGCGCTCGCGGATCGACAGCACTTCGGCTCGCGCTACGCGCGCCGGACCGGTCCATGCGCCGAGCGCTATCGCCGCGACGACGACGCCGAGCGATGGCCCGACGACGCTGACGAAAGCCAGCGCCAGCAGGAAGCTCGGCACGGTCTGGAAGGCGTCAGTGATGCGCATAAGGACTTCGTCGACGAGGCCGCCGGTAAAGCCGGCCAGCGTGCCGACTATCGCGCCGACGGCAATGGCTGCGGCTGCCGCCGCCAGCCCGACTGCCAGCGAGGTGCGGGCGCCGTGGAAAAGTTCGGCCAGCACGTCACGGCCGAGCCGGTCGGTGCCGAGCGGCAGCGACCAGTCCTGAAAGGGCGGCAGCAATGCCGGCCCGGCAATGGCCTGCGGATCGCCGGGGAAGAACAGCGACGCCGACAGCGCGATGGCAAACAGCGCCACCAGGATGATCGCGCCGGCGATCGCTTCCGGCGCCCGAAGAAAGCGGCGAAGCGGGTTCACGCGCTCGCCTCGTTGGCGCCGACGCGCGGATCGAGGAAGGCGTAGGCGATGTCGACGAGAAGGTTGATCACGACAACCAGAACGGCGCTGGTGAGAATGATGCCGAGCAACAGCGGCGTGTCTCGCGCCGCCACTGCTTCCTGCGCCAGCCGGCCAAGGCCGGGCACGGAAAAGACGCTTTCGATGACGACGCTGCCGCCGAGCATCTGCGCCGATTGCAGGCCGAGCATGGTGACCAGCGGCAACAGCGCGTTGCGGGCAACGTGGGCGAGCACGATGCGGCGGCGGGACAGCCCTTTAGCGCGAGCGGCGAGGACAAAATCCTGTCGCCAGACCTCGGCCATGCCGGCGCGCATCATGCGCAGGTAGAGCGCGAGATAGATGAAGCCGAGTGCGGACACCGGCAGGACGAGATGGCTGGCGATATCAACCGCGCGGTCGAGGCCGGTCTTGGCCGACGCGAGGCTCTCGATGCCGCCGATCGGGAACCAGCGCAGGTCGACGGCGAAGACGATGATCAGCACCAGCCCGAGCCAGAAGCCGGGAACGGCATAGAGCGCCAGCGAACCGATCGACAGGAAACGGTCGCGAAAGCTGCCGGGCCTGGCGCCGGCATAGATGCCGAGTGCCGAGCCGAGCCCGAAGGAGAGCGCGGTGGCGCTGCCCATCAAAAGCAGCGTGTTGGGCAGGCGTTCGAGGATGACGTCGCGGATCGGCCGCGAAAAGCTCACCGATTGGCCGAGGTCGAGATGCAGCAGCGCCCAGAGATAGTTGGCCAGCCGCGTCAGCGCCGACTGGTCAAGGCCCCAACGATGGCGCAGCAGTTCGATCATGCCGGCATCGCCGCCGGTCGAGGCGATATAGGCGTCGACCGCGTCGCCGGGGGCGGCTTCCAGCAAAAGGAAAGTGCCGATGACGACAATCAGCAGTACGAAGACGCTGCCGACGAGGCGACGGCGAAGGAGGGTGAGGCTGCGGGTCATGCGGCAATCGCGCTGGGGAGGGACCCCAGCCAGTGGCGTCGCGTTCTACGGCGCCCCCCTCGTGGGGGAGATGTCCGGCAGGACAGAGGGGGGCGCGAAGGAACTCTCATCGCCGAAGCTGAGCACCCGATTACGCGATGTGCAAGCCTGGAGAAAACGCTAGCCCGCCAAATAGGTGTCCGCCCAGTTCGACACCGCCCAGCGCGGGTTGTTGGCGACATTCCCCACCGTCTCTCTGATAACGCTGATGAAGCTCCATTCGGCGACGTTGATCAGCGGCAGGTCGGCTGCGACCTTTTTCTGAAACTCCTTGTAAAGTTCCGTCCGCGCGGCGGGGTCGAGTGTCTCGGATGCCTTGGCGATCAGGGCGTCGAGTTCGTCGTTCTTGTAGCCGCCCTGGTTGGAGAACGGCACCCCGTCGGGAATGCCGCTCTGCACGAGGATGGTGGTCGAGATCGCAGGGTCGCCGCGGAACACCGGCGGCCCGACCGCGAGGTCGAAAGCGTGGTCGGTGTAGACAGCCTTGATATGCGCGGCCGAGTCGTTGTTGACCAGCTGCGCGTCAATGCCGATGGCGGCGAGCGCCTGGCGCAAATAGTCGCCGAACTGCTTGGTCTCGTTGAAATAGGGTGCCGGCAGTAGCTTCAGTGAAAAGCGCTTGCCGTCGTCGCCTTTGCTGTAACCGGCTTCGTCGAGCAGGGCGTTGGCCTTGGCCACATCGAAGTCATAGGTCGGCACATCGGCCGTATAGAATTGCGGATCGTTCTTCGGCACCAGGCCGGTGGCTGTGGCGGCGTAGCCGAGGAACACTGTCTTGATGACGAAATCCTTGTCGATGGCGTGGGCGATCGCCTGGCGCACCTTCAGGTCGGCCAGTTCATTGCGGCGATGGTTGATCTCGACGACAAGCTGATAAGTCAGCCCCTCATAACCCTTGGTAATCACCTTGAGACCAGGCACCTTGGAGATGCGGTCGAGATCGGCCAGCGGCACCGCGGAAAAGGCGGCGAGCTGGATCTCCTCCGCCTCGAGCGCGCTTGCGGCCGAGGTGCGGTCGGGCAGCACCTGATAGATGATCTCGTCAAGGTAAGGCTGGTCCTTGCCCCAATAATCGGCATTCTTCTCCAGCCGGTAATATTCGCCTGACTTGTGTTCGGCGAATTTGAACGGGCCGGTACCGACGGGCGCGTTGTTGGCCGGGTTCTCTTCGATCTTTCCGGTCTCGTAGATGTGCTTGGGCACCACGCTGCTCAGCGCCGGCAAGGCATTGCGGATCAGCTGGAACGGTGTCGGCTTGGCGAATTTGAACACAGCCGTCAGTTCGTCCGGCGTGTCGACCGCCTCCAGATCCTTGAACACGGTGCGGCCGAGATTCTGCAGCGGCTTCCAGATCTGCAGCGCCGAGAACGCGACGTCGGCGGAGGTGAAGGGTTTGCCGTCATGCCATTTGACGCCCTCGCGCAATTTGAACGTTACCGACAGGCCATCGGCGGCGCCCTCCCAACCTATCGCCAGGCGCGGGTCGAGCCCGTCCTTGCCCTCGAAGGACGCCTCGGCCAGCGTTTCCACGATCTTGCTCGAAATGAAGAACACGCCGTTGGAAGCCACGATCGCCGGGTTGAGGTTGCGCGGCTCCGAATCGGCGGCGACGACCAGCCGTCCGCCTTTCTTCGGCGTCTGTGCCAGACCGATGGTCGGCAGCGCCGTCGAGGTCAGAAGCAATGCCGAACCGGTAAGCACGGTGCGTCTGGAAATCGTGAAATCTGACATGATTGAACTCCGTCCCTCTCAGCCACCCGGCCGGGTGGGCCATCACCCTCGGACGCCAGACGGCCTCCTTGCAAGGGTGATTATGAGCCTTGCCGAGGGTTTCGCCAGAGACGGATTTGGCGCATCCTCATGTGGCTTTGAAAATTTCCTCCGCTGGACCAGTTACAAGAAGCGGTTCCATCCGACCATTTCTGGTACGACCAAATTAGGCTGGACACCGCAGTGTACGACGACGGAGGGTGCCGGAACGGCCGTTCCACCTGTTTCTGGCTGGACCAGGCTGGACAAAATAGTGCAGATTTGACCGACAGCCAGAGCATCAGAACCAAAACAGCCTCGGCCAGGGAAATTCAGGGAGAGAGAGATGAACGTCGCCCCGGGCAAGAATGCCGTCAGCACCATCCCGTTCGATCATGCCAGGCTCGATCGGCTGATGGAGGAGGCCGGCATCGATGTGCTGCTCGCTACCTCCAAGCACAACACGCAATATCTGCTTGGCGGCTACAAGTTCATCTTCTTCGCCGCCATGGATGCGATCGGCCACAGCCGCTATCTGCCGATCGTTGTCTATGAGAAGGGCGGGCCGGGCCACGCCGCCTATATCGGCAACCGCATGGAGGGCGGCGAGCACCAGAACAAGCCGTTCTGGACGCCGACCTTGCATGCCGCCTGCTGGGGCACGCTCGACGCCGCCAACCTTGCCGTCGAACACCTGACGAAAATCGGCAAGGGCGATGCCCGCATCGGCATCGAGCCGGCTTTCCTGCCGTCGGATGCCTACACGCTGATCCGCAAGGCATTGCCCGACGCCAAGCTGATCGACGCGACTGATATCCTGGAGCTGATGCGTGCCATCAAGACGGAAGCCGAGTTGGAGAAGTTGCGCATCGCCTCCGAACTGATCACCGATTCCATGCTGGCGACCATTGCGTGGGCACGCGAAGGCACGACCAAGACTGAGATCATCGAGCAATTGCGGCGCGAGGAGACCAATCGCGGAGCGCATTTCGAATATTGCCTGCTGACGCTGGGTTCCAGCCACAACCGCGCCGGCTCGCCACAGGCATGGAAGAAGGGCGAGGTGATGTCGATTGACTCAGGCGGCAATTATCACGGCTATATCGGCGACCTCTGCCGCATGGGCATTCTGGGCGAGCCGGATGCCGAACTCGAGGACCTTTTAGCCGAGGTCGAGACGGTGCAGCAGGCGGCCTTTTCCAAGGTATGCGCCGGCACACTGGGCGGTGATATGATTTCCTATGCGGAGGGCGTGCTGAAGAAATCCAAGGTTGCGCCCTATACCGATTTCTTCGCCCACGGCATGGGGTTGATCACGCATGAAGCGCCATTCCTGATGACCAACCATCCGGTGACATATGAAGGCACCTATGCCGAAAAGCCGCTGGAGAAAAACATGGTGCTCTCGGTCGAGACCACGATGCTCCACCCGGCGCGCGGCTTCATCAAGCTGGAAGACACCGTGGCGGTCACCGAGACTGGCTACGTCATGTTCGGCGATCGGGGCAGGGGTTGGAACAGAGGTGGAGTTTGACAGCCTTGCAATGAAAGGCGCTGCCCCCTCACCCGGATTGCCAACCGAATTGCAAAGGGCCATTCGGGACAATCCGACCTCTCCCCGAGGGGAGAGGAGGTCGCCAACACTGGCGCCTGTCTCTTCTCCCCAGCGGGGAGAAGGTGGCCGCGAAGCGGCCGGATGAGGGGGCCTCAACACTGAGGCGGCGGCAAGATCACTTCCCGCCCGGCGGCAGCAGCCTGAAATCGGGTAACTCCCGCAGCGCCAGTTCCGGTCCGGCGGGCGAATAGACGACGAAGAGCTGCATCGGCCCATCGCCGGTATTTAGCGTCGAATGGAAGCGGCTTTCCGGCACATAGATGGTGCAGCCGGGGCCGACCTTCGCAATGACCGGATTGCCCTTGTCGTCCTCAACCATCTGCTCGCCATTGCCTGATATGACGAAGATGATTTCCTCGGCGCCCGGGTGGTTGTGGCGCGTGTGGCCCTTGCCGGACGGCAGGTCGACGACGCCGCCGGAAAAGCGCGTCGCGCCGTTCACCTCGGGCGCCACCGTCAACGACAGTCTGCCCCAGTCGAAGCCGAAGGCGCTGACCTCCTTCGGATAGACAAACACCTTTTTCTTGTCGGTCATCGTCTCATCCCATCTTTTTCTTTGCAACGATTGTGCCGCCAAGCGTGACGGCCTTGAAATCCGCAGTCTGCCTGGCGATCGCCGCTTCCGCCGGCAGCCGCTCCATCGAGCTTGCCCCGTAAAAGCCGTGCAGGCCCTTGCAGCGTTCGAGTATGTACCGGGCGTCGTCCGGCATCGAGATCGGCCCGCCATGGCAAAGCAGGATGACGTCCTTGCGCACGACACGCGCCGCTTCAGCGATGGCGTCGATCTCCGTCACGCAGTCGTCGAGCGACTTGGCCGACGTCGCGCCGATCGAGCCGCCGGTGGTCACCCCCATATGGGCGACGATGATGTCGGCGCCGGCCTTGGTCATGGCGCGGGCCTCATCGGGATTGAAGACATAGGGCGTGGTCAGCAGGTCGAGTTCGTGTGCCGCGGCGATCATGTCGACCTCGAGCCCGAAGCCCATACCGGTTTCTTCGAAACTCTGCCGCATCTGGCCGTCGAACAGGCCGATGGTCGGAAAGTTCTGCACGCCGGAAAAACCCATCGTCTTCAGCTCGGCCAGCAGCAGCGGCATGATGACGAAGGGATCGGTGCCGTTGACGCCGGCCAGCACCGGCGTCTTCTTCACCACCGGCAGCACCTCATAAGCCATTTCCTTGACGATCTCGTTGGCGTTGCCATAGGCGAGCAGGCCGGCGGCGGAGCCGCGCCCGGCCATGCGGTAGCGGCCGGAATTGTAGATGATGATCAGGTCGATGCCGCCGGCCTCCTCGGCCTTGGCGGACAGACCGGTGCCGGCGCCGCCGCCGACGATCGGCACGCCGCCGGCAATCATCTTGCGGAATTTTTCCAGGATCTTCTTGCGCGGTATGGCGGCCATGGCTTCGTCTCTCACTGTCTGGCGATGTCGAGAAAAGCCGCAACCGCAGCCTTGGCGAATTCGGGATCGTTGATGTGCATCGGGAGGCGCGTCACGCTTCGCGTGTCACCAGGCTTGATCGTGCGCTCGATGGCCTCGAAGAGTGCTGCATCGGCCTCGGGGTCGAAGAAAGCGCTGCCTTCGATGTCGAGCGCCGAGACGCCTTTTTCGGGAATGAGGAACCGGACTGGGCCATCGCAGAGGCTCAGTTTGGTGCCGATCCATTCGCCGATCTTGCGGCTTTCGTCAGGTGTCGTGCGCATAAGCGTCACGTTAGGATTGTGCTCGTAAAACAGCCGCCCGCTATAGCGTCCCGGAATGGTCGGCGGCGCCCAGAAATTCACCATGTCGAGCGCGCCGACCGAACCGACATAGGGCAGCCTGGTGCGGGCGATCGCGCCGAAGCGGTCTTCGGTCGCCGGCAGCACGCCGCCGAACAGGAGGTCGCAGACTTCTGTCGTCGTGATGTCGATGACGCCGGACAGCAAGCCGCTGTCGGCAAGCTTCTCCATGGTGCGGCCGCCGGTGCCGGTGGCGTGGAAGACCATGCAGTCATAGGCCGATCGGAGCTGTTCGGCGATGGAAGTCACGCACGGCGTGGTCACGCCGAACATGGTGAGGCCGATCGACGGTCTGCCGTCGGGCGGCTCCGCCGGCATTGCCGCCATGCCTGATATCGCCTGGGCGGCGTTGTGCAGCACGACACGAGACAGCCGGTTCAGGCCGGCCATGTCGGTCACCGACGGCATCATCACGATGTCGGAGACATCGACATAAGGTGCGGTGTCGCCCGAGGCGAGCGTCGAAACCATGATCTTGGGCAGGCCGAGCGGCAGCGCGCGCATGCCTGATGTGATGATCGAAGTGCCGCCACCACCGCCAATGCCGATCACACCTGCTATATCGGTGCGCGATTGAACAAACCGGGTGAAAGCGATGGCCATTGCCGCCACTGCGGTGCCGCGGTCGTCGATGCTCAGTACGGCACTGCTGCCGCCGGGATGGTGGCCGGCGACCTCTTCGGCCGAGACATCGACCGGCACGGTTGGGTTGCGCGTTCCAACATCGATGCGGGCGACAGCAGCACCGGTAGCAGCGACCGCATCGGCCAGAAAGGCGAGTTCCTCACCCTTGGTGTCGGCGGTGCCCACCACATAGACGCGCTTCATTGCGTTCCCCGGTTCTAGGCGCGCTCGGCGTTGCCGCCTGCCGCTCTTTGCCCGGCCGTTCGGCATCGCGAAGGCCATTGCAATTTTTTGAGACGCGCGTATCATATTGACATGAATGTCTCACGTCAACAAGCGGCGGTTTCCGACGATGCCGGTTCTGGAGCCGCACGCGGACCGCGCGCGCGCACAAGACGGCTGATGCTGGAGACGGCGACAAGGCTGATGCAGGCGGGCGCCACGCCTTCGGTCAGCGAGGTCGCCGAAGCAGCAGAAGTCTCCCGCGCCACCGCCTATCGATATTTTCCAAGCCAGGCGGCCCTGGTGCAGGCGGTGGTCGACGAAGGACTCGGGCCGATCCTCACCTGGAAATCAGCCTCGGCCGATCCCGAGCGCCGCGTCGTTGAACTGTTCGACACGGCCATGCCGCGCATCGAAGCCTTCGAGGCGACCTTCAAGGCGGCGCTGAAACTGTCGCTCGACCAGTGGGCGCGGCGGCAGGCAGGCACGCTGGGCGGCGAGCCGGCCTTCACGCGCGGCCATCGCGTCGATCTGCTCAAGGACGCGATCGCACCGCTCAAGCACCGGCTGCCGCCACGCGAATTCAAGCGCCTGGCGCAGGCCCTGTCGTTGATCTTCGGCGTCGAAGTGCTCATCATACTGAAGGACATATGGGGGCTGGACAGCCGCAAGATGATGTCGGTAGCGCAATGGGCAGCCGGCGCCCTGGTGCGCGCTGCAGTGATGGAATCGGTAACCGAAGGAGGCAGAAGCGCGCCGGCGACAGCCACGGAATAGTATCGATCTGGTTCGACCAGTTTGGGATGCTGATTACCGACAATAGTCGACGTGCCGTAACGCGAGCAAGGCGCTTGCGTATCAAGGAGTAGGAAAATTTAAGAAAAACAGACAGATGTTGCTGGAGTCCGCTTGTCTGAGGGGCTGCCATCGTCCAAGAAAGAGCTTGACGTGTGGCCGAAATTGGTAATACCAGATCAGGACAATATGGCGGATTAAAAGTGAGGGCTGCGATCCATTCCGGCCGAGCGAGGAGGCTCGAAACCGGAACGCTGCCACCACACGGGAGAACTACCAGGGTCGGCCTCACCGCCGGCTCGCATGATACGGTAGAATGCGCACAAGGGAGGAAATCATTATGCGCAAGACAATGACCAGCATGCTTGCTGGTATCGGCTTAGTGCTCGCCTGCGGAACGTCCGTCTACGCGCAGGACAAGGAACTCACCATATTCTGGGCTGAATGGGATCCGGCAAACTATTTGCAGGAACTCGTCAACCTTTACGAGGCCGAGAGCGGCGTGAAGGTCACGGTCGAAACCACGCCTTGGTCCGACTTCCAGACCAAGGCATTCACCGAGTTCAACGCCAAGGGCAGCGCCTACGACATGGTCGTCGGCGATTCCCAGTGGATCGGCGCCGCCTCCGAGGCGGGCCACTATGTCGACCTCACCGACTTCTTCAACAAGCACAACCTGAAGGAAGTGATGGCGCCGGCGACGGTGAAATACTACGCCGAATATCCGTCCAACTCCGGCAAATACTGGTCGATCCCGGCCGAGGGCGACGCGGTCGGCTGGTCCTATCGCAAGGACTGGTTCGAAGACCCGAAGGAGATGGAAGCCTTTAAAGCCAAGTACGGCTACGATCTCGGCGTGCCGAAGGACTGGAAGCAGCTGCGCGACATCGCCGAATTCTTCCACCGTCCCGACGAAAAGCGCTACGGTGTCGCCATCTACACCGACAACTCCTACGACGCTCTGGTGATGGGCGTCGAGAACGCCATCTTCTCCTTCGGCGGCGAACTTGGCGACTACGCCACTTACAAGGTCGACGGCATCATCAACTCTGAGCAGAACGTCAAGGCGCTCGAGGCCTACAAGGAGCTCTATTCCTTCACCCCTCCTGGCTGGGCCAAGGCGTTCTTCATCGAGGACAACCAGGCGATCACCGAGAACCTGGCGGCGATGAGCATGAACTACTTCGCCTTCTTCCCGGCGCTCATCAACGAAGCCTCGAACCCGAATGCCAAGGCCACCGGCTTCTTCGCCAACCCGCCAGGACCGAACGGCGACCAGTTCGCCGCGCTCGGCGGCCAGGGCATCTCCGTCATCTCCTATTCCCAGAATCAGGAAGAGGCGATGAAGTTCCTGGAATGGTTCATCAAAGACGAGACGCAGAAGAAATGGGCGGAGCTCGGCGGCTACACCGCGAGCGCCAAGGTGCTCGAGTCGCCTGAATTCCAGAACGCCACACCTTACAACAAGGCCTTCTACGAAACCATGTTCAAGGTGAAGGACTTCTGGGCGACGCCGGAATATGCCGAGCTGCTCATCCAGATGAACCAACGCGTCTATCCGTACATCACCGGCAATCAGGGCACGGCCAAGGAAGTGCTCGATTCGCTTGCTGCGGACTGGAACGCGACGTTCAAGAAATACAACCGCGTGAAGTAAACGGCACTAACGCTCGGAGGGGGCGGAGCCCGTCCCTTCCGTTTTCTTTTCCGGACAAGGAAGGAACGGGGCCTTGGCCACTGCAGTCATGACCACGCTGGATCCCAACTCGCGCTCCGCCGCCCGCGGCATGAGCGACCTCACGATCCGCAATCTCTTCATCATTCCGACGATCGTTTTCCTGATCGTCTTCAACATCTTTCCACTGATCTATTCGCTCGGCTATTCCTTCACCGACTTTCGCGCGTCGAGCCCCGCGGCGGCCAATTTCGTCGGACTGCAGAATTACCGCGAGCTGCTCAACGACCCGTTCATCTGGTCGAATTTCGCCATTACCGCCAAATATGTAATCGTCTCCGTAGTCGGCCAGGTCATCGTCGGCTTCGGCGTGGCGCTGCTGCTCAACCGCGATATCCCGTTGAAGGGCCTGCTGACGACGCTGCTGCTGTTGCCAATGATGCTGTCGATGGCCGTCGTCGGCCTGTTCTGGAAACTGCTCTACGATCCGTCCTTCGGCATCATCAACTCTACGCTCGGCCTGGGCTCCTTCGAGTGGCTGTCCAACCCCGACATGGCGCTCTACGCGGTTGCCATCACCGACATCTGGATGTGGTCGCCATTCGTCATGCTGCTGTCGCTCGCCGGCCTGTCGGCAGTGCCGAAGCACCTCTACGAAGCAGCCGCGATCGACCGCGCCGGTTCGTTCTATACGTTCTTTCGCATTACTCTGCCTTTGGTCGCGCCGATCCTGATGATCGCGATCATCTTTCGCACCATGGAGGCGTTCAAGACCTTCGATCTCGCCTACATCTTGACCAGCCAGCCGACCACCGAGGTGATCTCGATCCGGCTCTACAAGATGGCGTTCCAGGAATGGCAGACCGGGCGCTCCTGCGCGCTCGCCTACATCGTGCTGATCATGATCCTGGCCATCACCAACATCTACGTCAAATACCTGAACAAGGTGAAGGAGCGCTAGAATGGCCGCCGTCACCACCTCTACCGAGCGTTCGTTCAACAAGCTCGCCATCGTCGGTGTGCTGATCGTCACGATTATCTTCCTGGCGCCGATCTACTGGATAGCGTCGACGGCGTTCAAGCCGCGCAACCTCGCCACCACCATCCCGCCGACGGTGGTGTTCCAGCCGGAGATATCGCCTTTCGTAAAACTCTTCACCAAGCGGTCGCAGTTGCGCACTGCGCCGACGCCGGAACAATACGCCGCCGCCCCGTGGTGGGAGCGCCTGGTGTTTGACGGCGGCGAGAAGGTGGTGCGCTCGGGCAGGGGCGAGGTGCAGTGGTCCGGCTATCCGAGCCGCTTCATGAATTCGCTGATCGTTGCCATCACCTCGACGATCCTCGCCGTCGGCATGGGCACTTTCACGGCTTACGGGTTCTCGCGCTTCAAGATAAAGGGGGAACAGGACCTGCTTTTCTTCATCCTGTCGACGCGCATGCTGCCGCCGGTCGTCGTCGCCATCCCGATGTTCCTGATGTACCGGGCGGTCGGCCTCAACGACACGCATTGGGGCCTGATCATCCTCTACACCGCCTTCAACCTCAGCTTCTCTGTATGGCTGATGAAGGGGTTCATGGACGAAATTCCGAAGGAGTACGAGGAGGCGGCCCTCGTCGACGGCTATACGCGCATGGAGGCCTTCTTCAAGATCGTGCTGCCGGAGGCGGCCACCGGCATCGCCGCCACCGCCGTGTTCTGCTTCATCACGGCGTGGAACGAATACGCCTTCGCGCTGATCATGACCAACCGCCGCGCCCAGACGGCGCCGCCGTTCATTCCAAGCCAGGTCGGTTCCGGCCTGCCCGACTGGACGGTCATCGCGGCCGGCACCTTCCTGTTCCTGCTGCCCGTCGCCATATTCACCTTCCTGTTGCGCAACCACCTCCTGCGCGGCATGTCCTTCGGAGCGATCCGCAAATGATCCGCCATGCTACAATCCAGCGCACGGCCGAGATCGTGATGGTGTGCGGCATCATCGCGCTCTGCCAGCCGTGGAACCTCTTCCTGCACCGCTACGGGCTGACAATCATCATTGTCGGGCTGCTGACGTTCATGATCACCGGCTGGGTCGGTCCAAGGCAGAAGCCGCAGGCGACCGGCGCGCCGGAAAAAGAAGGTCACCCATGACCCAGATCGAGCTTCGTGGCGTCCAGAAATTCTTTGGCGCCGTTCAGGTCATCAAGGACCTCAATCTCAAGATCGACGACAACGAGTTCATCGTGCTGCTCGGCCAATCGGGCTGCGGCAAGACGACGACGCTTCGCGCCATCGCCGGACTGGAGACGATCGACGGCGGCGATGTCCTCATCGACGGCAAGCCGGTCCAGCATCTCAAGGCTGCCGACCGCGACATTGCCATGGTCTTCCAATCGTTCTCGCTCTATCCGCATATGAGCGTCTACGAGAACATCGCTTTTCCGTTGCGCGCAATGCGCAAGAGCAAGGCCGAGATCGACGGCGAGGTGCGCTCGGTCGCCAAAGTGCTGCAGATCACCGACCTGCTCGGCAGGAAGCCGTCGGCGCTGTCGGGTGGCGACATGCAGCGCGTGGCGATCGGCCGGGCGCTGGTGCGGCGGCCGAAGGCGATGCTGATGGACGAGCCGATCGGCGCGCTCGACGCCAAGCTGCGCGAGGAGATGCGTGCGGAGATCAAGCGGCTGCACATCAAGCAGGGCTCGACCACCATCTACGTCACCCACGACCAGATCGAAGCGATGAGCCTTGCCGACCGCATCGTCATCATGCATGAGGGCGTTCTGCAACAGGTAGGCAGCCCATCGGAAGTGTATGCGCACCCGGCCAATTTGTTTGTCGCGCAATTCGTTGGCTCGCCTGTGATGAACGTCGCCAACGCGGCGGTGACGATGAACGGCTCCGGCGCCAGGGTCACCGTCGACGGTGCCGCGGAAGGGTTCGTTTTCCCGGCCGAACTGGTCGGCCAGCTCGACGCCGCGAGCGTCGAGCAGGATCGCCTTGCACTCGGCATCCGCCCCGAAGGAGTGATGGTCTCGCGCGAGCCGGCGGACGGTTATCTGCCGGTCGAGGCGCACATCATCGAACCGCTTGGCTCTTACGATATCGTCGACCTCAAGGTCGGGGCACAGATGTTGCGCGCCCGCACCCGTTCCGGTTTCGTCGGCAAGCCGGGGGTCCAGGTCTTCGCCAAGCTCGACCCGGCGCAGGCGCACTTCTTCGACACGACAAGCGGCAATTCGCTGGGGGTGAGACTCTGATGGCCCATATCCAGCTCAAGAACATCTCGAAGACATTCGGCAATCACACCGCATTGACCGGGCTCAATCTCGACATTGCCGACGGCGAGTTCTTCGTGCTGCTCGGCGAGACCGGCGCCGGCAAGACGACGACGCTGCGCATGATCGCGGGCCTGGAAGAGCCGGACGAGGGGCAGATATTCATCGACGGCGCTGATGTCGCCGACTGGGGTGCGGCCGAGCGCGACGTGGCGCTGGTTCTGCAGCAATACTCGCTTTATCCGCGCTACACGGTGCGCGAAAACCTCGAATTTCCGCTGAAGCCAAAAATCCGCCGCATCGAGCCCGACGAGATCAAGACGCGCGTCGACCGCGTTGCCAAGACCTTGCGCATCGAGCATCTGCTCGACCGCAAGACGGATCGCCTTTCTGGCGGCGAGATGCAGCGCGTCTCGATTGGTCGCGCCATCGTCAGGAAGCCCCGCGTATTCCTGATGGATGAGCCGCTGTCGGCCCTTGATGCCAAGCTGCGCGAGGCGCTGCGCACCGAGCTGAAGAACATCCAAATGAACCTTGGTCAGACCTTCCTGTTCGTCACGCACGATCAGATCGAGGCGATGTCGATGGGCGACAAGATTGGCGTGCTCAATCATGGCCGCATCGTCCAGACCGGCACGCCGTATGAGATCTACAACAATCCGCGCGACACCTATGTGGCGAGCTTCGTCGGCTCGCCGCCGATGAACCTCATCGACGGCAAGCTCGTCGACGGCCGCGCGGTGATGGCACCGTTGAATTTCGAGCTGCCTTTTACGGGGGGTGCCAAGACGAGCGGTGCGACCGACGGTCGCCCGCTCGTCTTCGGTATTCGTCCCGAGGATGTCTATCTCGAGAGCGGGGCGCCGGTGGAAGCGCGCGTCCACGATGTCGAGAACCATGGCGTCGAAAAGATCCTGACCCTGCGGGTCGGCGACGCCATGCTGCGGGCCACGGTGCCGGCCAGAACCGATGTCGAGATCGAGCAGCCGGTGCGCTTTGCCTGGGATCCGGACAAGGTGGTGCTGTTCGACAAGGGAAGCGGGATTAGTCTCCGCCACGCGGGCTAAGCGCACCCGTTGGGCGGGAGGATGCTAAGCGGCTTGAAGCCTCTGTCCAGGTTTAGCCGGCTTGGCGGGTCTCAGCCTGTTCCTCGGCCCGAAAATGGCTGGGAGCCGATCCGATGACGCGCTTGAACGCCCGACTGAACGAGGCGTCGGATTCATAACCGAGGCGAGCGGCGACGACGGAAATCTTCAGCCGGTCGCGGACCAGCCATTGCCGTGCCTGGTGCATTCTCACCTGGGTGACATATCTCGCCGGGGTTTCGCCGACGATCGTCGCGAAGCGTTCCGCGAAACCCGATCGCGAGGCGCCCATCATCCTGGCGAGCGTTTCCACCGTCCAATCGCGGTCCGGTTCGAGATGGATCGCCGCCAGCACGCGACCGATCTCGCGGTCTCTCACGGCCGCGATCCATCCGGACGAGTCGCCGCAGCCGCGCTCGACCCATGACCGGATGACGGTGGCGGCCATCACATCGGCAAGCCGTGCCAGAATGCCGCCGGAGCCGACGCGCTCCATCGTCACCTCGCGCGCCATGGCCTCCAGCAGATGCGGAATGGCCGGTTCATAGGCTTCCAGTTCGTGCGCACGCATGACATCCGGCATCATGCCCAGCAAAGGGTGCAAACCATCGAGATTGAAATACATGCTGCCGAAAAACAGCAGGGTCCCCGGCCGGCAGCCTTCGTTCGACAGGCAGTAAACGCCCTTGCAGACCTCTCCGACCTCGTAACCCTGGATCGGCGAAGCCTCGGTGCCCGGTTCGCTGGCCAGGACATGTGCTGCACCGCGCGGCAACAGCACCGCGTCGCCTGCATTGAGTTCCACCCATTCGCCGGACGGCTGCAGCAACCAGCATCCTCTGCGGCCGATGAAATGAAATCGCGCCGCCGGCTGAGCCGGGAACTGGATGCCCCAGGGCTCCTTCATTTCGCACCGGCCATACTCGACGCCATCAAGACGCAACCCGCGCAATATGTCCGTCAGCGGATCGCCAGTGACCGGAACTTTGGACGAATGGTCAAGCATGATGGTGTTTCTAGCATGGAAACTCCAGACGGTCACTCCCTATGTTGCACTGCAGCCAAATGTTGCGCTGCAACCAGTCGGAGATCCCATCATGACCGAACCCGCGACAGGCGTCATGGACGCCGTTTTCGATCCCGCCGAAAGCGACGAGCGAGCCGAGCCGGCGTGGGGGGCGGTCGTATCCCTCGCGCTCGGTGTGTTTGGGCTCGTAACCGCAGAATTCCTGCCTGCCAGCCTGCTGACGCCGCTGGCGCAGGACCTCGGTGTGACGGAGGGCACTGCCGGCCAAGCGGTGACAGCGACGGCCGTTGTCGGCGCGATCGCCGCCCCGACTATGGCTATCATCACCAAACGGCTCGATCGCAGACTGGTCATGTGGGCGCTGACGGTCCTCCTGATCCTGTCGAACCTCCTGGCGGCGTTTGCGTCCTCGCTTCCCGTTCTTCTGATCGCCCGCATCATGCTCGGGATCAGCCTCGGCGGCTTCTGGTCGATGTCGGCGGCGATGGCGATGCGGCTTGTTCCGATGCGGCTGATGCCGCGCGCCATGTCGATCATTCTCACCGGCGTTTCGGTGGCGACGGTCTGTGCCGCCCCGGTCGGCGCCTATGTCGGCGACGTCTGGGGATGGCGAACGGCCTTCATGATCGCGGCTGTTGTCGGGGCCCTGGCGCTGCTGATGCAGGTCGCCACCCTTCCGAAGCTGCCGCCGGCGGGCATTGCCAGTTTTCGCACCTTGCTGGAGGTGATGAAGCGGTCGACGATCAGGGCAGCACTTCTGGTAGTCGTGCTGGTGGCCTCGGGACACTTTGCCGGCTTCACCTATGTCCGGCCATTTCTCGAGAAGGTTCCGGCACTGGATATCGAGACGATCTCGCTGGTGCTGCTCGCCTACGGCATTGGTGGGTTCTTCGGCAATTTCGCCGGCGGCTTCATGGCCGAGCGCAATCTCAAGGCAGCCGTCGGCCTGGCGCCTCTGCTGATTGCATTGTCAGCGCTCCTGCTGCTCGTTCTCGGTGTCTCACCCGTGGTGGCGGCAATGGCGGTTGCCGCCTGGGGCTTTGCCTTCGGTGCGGTGCCGGTCGGGCTGCAAACCTGGCTGGTAAGAGCCGCTCCCGACCAGGCCGAAAGCGCCGGCGGGCTGATGGTCGCCACGTTCCAGGTGGCCATTGCGCTCGGCGCCGTTTTCGGCGGCCTGCTGGTCGACAATGCCGGCGTCGCCAGTGCGTTCGCCTATTGCGGGATCGCGACGCTGCTGGCGGCCCTGGCGGCGTTCCGGCTTGGCCCAAAGGCAGCCGACAGTTGAGGGTCCGTCAAACCGCGCGGCCGTCGAAGTCGAAAATCGGCACAGCGTCCAGATCGAGATCGTCTATGCAGTGGATGTTGACGTAGGCGCTTCGTTCGCTCCCTTCGCTGACATCCTCGGCGAAGGGATGGATGCCGCAGGTCCGGCAGAACCGATGGGCGATGACATGGTTGCCGAAGGTGTACCTGCCAAGATCGTCGCCCCAAGCAAGCACCCGCAATGCCCCGTGCGGCACGGCCCATAGCAGCGCGCCTTTGCGCGAGCAGATCGAGCAATTGCATCGCACGGCTCCGGTTAGATCGCCCTCGACCTCGAAGGCGATCTTGCCGCAGTGGCAGTTGCCTTTGTAGAGCATCAGGTCGCCTCCTTCTTCGGTTCGACAGGGGTGCAAAAGTGCTTATGCCGGGTTATGTCTCTGCAGGCCACGCACCAGCTGTCGCCTGTAAGACGTTGCAGGCGTCCGGAGTCCGACACCGAAAATGCAATCCGTCCGCGACCGCCTCGAAGTCGTCCTTTCGCGTCTCGCCGTCCGCGCGGACAATGAAAGCGTATTCGTAAAGCTCTATCCGGAAGCCGCACGGACAGCAGCCGATGCCGCCGATGGTCGGCGCAGAACCGGCGTGACGCTCGGGCCGCTCGACGGAACAATTCTGTCGATCAAAGACCTGTTCGATGTCGCCGGCGAGCCGACCACGGCCGGATCATTGTTGCTCAGCACCGCGGCTCCGGCGATGCGGGATGCCGTCATCGTGCAACGATTGCGGCAGGCGGGCGCTGTCATCTTCGGCAAGACCAATATGACCGAATTCGCCTTCACCGCAATCGGCATCAACCCGCATTACGGCACGCCCGGCAATGCGACCGACGCCAGCCGGATTGCGGGTGGCTCATCCTCCGGCGCCGGTGTTTCCGTTGCCGAAGGCACGAGCGAGATCTCGATCGGTTCTGACACCGGCGGTTCGGTGCGCATTCCGGCATCGCTGAACGGTGTCGTCGGGTTCAAGCCGACGGCACGCCGGGTGCCGCGTGATGGCGTTCTCCCGCTGTCGGCCACGCTGGACTCTATTGGCCCGCTTGCCCGCACCGTCGCCGAATGTGCCGCAGCCGACGCGGTGATGGCGGGCGAGGAGACTGTGGCTCTGGTTCCGCTTCCGTTTGCCGGACTGCGCATCGGCATTCCGCGCGGCGCGCTCTTCGAGGATACGGAAAAAGAGGTCTCGGCGGCGTTCGAGCGATGTGTTCGCAAGGTAGAGCTTGCGGGTGCATACCTCGCCGATCTGTCCATCGATGACCTGCTTGCCGATTTGCGAGGGGTAACCAAGCGAGCCTCGATCGCGGCAATGGAGGGCGCCGCGGTCCATGCAGATTGGCTGGCGACAGGTGCGACGACGCCGGTCGATCCGCGGGTGGGCGAGCCGTTGTCGCGCGCCGCCGCCGTTCCGGCCACGGCCTATATAAGGGTAATCCGCCGCCGCACGGCGCTTGTCGCCGCCATGGACGAGCGGCTGGCGTCCGTCGATGTGCTGGCCCTGCCGACCACACCGGTCACCGCGCCGACCATCGTGTCTATGACCAGCGACGAAGCTCTATGTGAGCGCACCGAAGACCTTCTGTTGCGCAACACGCAGGTCGCCAACCAGTTCGACCTCTGCGCGATCTCGCTGCCGATGCCGGGAATGGCGCGCCCGGCCGGGCTGATGCTGGTGGCGCGCCACGGCCACGACCACCGTCTCCTGCGCATCGCGGCGGAAGTCGAGGCACTGCTTATAGCGCGTCGCGTCTGAACGGGTTCATGCGACGCGCTTTAGGTTCTTGTTTCTATGCATGTCGTTATCGCAAAACCGCTGCGCACTTTTGCGCGACATGCATTAGCCGTTGAGGTGCTCAGATATCGGCCGGAAACCGCCGCCGGTAGTGCTCGACCACTTCGGGATTGCGCAGATTGACCGGCAATTTGTTGGCCAGCACCAGCAAGGCTTCATCAGCCGAACCGACGCCCATGCGCATCATCGATTGCTCGGTGATGCCGGCCATGTGCGGCGTGACGATGACATTGTCGAAGCCGAAATAGGGATGATCTGAAGGCAGCGGCTGCGTCACAAAAACATCGAGCGCGGCACCGCCGATACCGCCCTTTTGCAGCGCTTCGATCAGCGCGTCGTCGTCGATCACCGGCCCGCGCGAAATATTGATCAGCAGCGCATGCGGCTTCATTCGACCGATGCGCTCGCGGTTGATCAGGCCGCGCGTCTCCGGTGTCAGCGGGCAGCACAGAACGATGATATCGCTCTGCTCGATCAGTGCGTCGATCGACAGGAAGCCAACCCTGTCGGGCGCCGGCCTCATGCTGCGCGTCGTCGCTACCACGTTCAGGTCGAAACCATGTGCTGCGATATGGCCGACTGCCTGTCCGATGGCGCCGAAGCCGACAATGCCGATCGTCTTGCCGGCGAGCTCGCTGGCGAGAATGGTGTGGTCGCGGCCGGCCAGCCAGCCCTTCGCCCGCAAGTCGCGGTCCACCATGCGGAAACGCCGAAGCAGCGCCAGGGTCGCGAACATCACGTATTCGGCGACCGACCGTGCATTGACCGCCGGCACGTTTGCCACCAGCACGCCGGCTGCAGTGGCCGCTTCCATCGGAACCATGTCGAGCCCGGCGCCATGGCGGATTGCAGCCCGGAGCTTCGTAGCACCTTTGAACAGCGCTGATGGCAGCGGGGCGCGAACGATGATGATATCGGCGTCCCTCGCCTCAGTCGCCAGCGTGTCCGCATCGAGGGCGGAAGCGACAACGAGTTCGCCGGCACCAGTCAACATGGCGGAGGCGCGCGGGTGCAGCGTGTGCGTCGACAGGATTTTGGGCATATCAGACCTGTTCGAGTGCTGGGCTGTAAGGTTCTGCCCCGCCGCCTTCGATCAGGCCTTTCCAGTAACTTTCCGCGCCTTGCAGATGGGCACTCATCAGCGCCTGGGCGAGATTGCCGTCGCGGCGCAGCAGCGCCTCGTAGATCTGGATGTGCTCGGCATGCGAGCGCACGCTGCGTTCGGGATCGTTGAAATAGATCGGCAGGCGTTGCTCGCCCATCATGTAATAGACGCTGCATATGTTGTGAAAAACGCTGTTCTTGGTTGCCCGCACGATTTCAAGGTGAAATTCGCGGTCCTCCTTGGCGAGGCCCTCGCCTGCCGCAATGCGCTCCTCCGACGCCTTCAGGATTTCGCGCAGCCGCTCGAAATTTTCCTCGGTAGCGCGCGAACAGGCAAGCTCGGCGGCCTTGATCTCGTGGATCTTGCGCAACTCGACCGTCTCGTAGATCTGGATCGGATCAAGCGGCAGGCCGGCCCTGGCAAAAAGCGCCATCGCCTCGACGCTGGCCTGCTTGGTGTCGATGTAGATGCCGGACTTGGCCCGGCGCTCGACGATGCGCATGGCTTCGAGGATGGCCAGCGCCTCGCGGATCTGGCCGCGGCTGACGACGAAATGCTCCGCCAGTTCACGCTCCGACGGCGTTCGGCCCGTGGCCTTGTCGGAGTGGGAGAACAGATAGGCAGCGAGTTCCGCGAGAAGGTTCTTTTCTTTCATGATCAGCCGCGTAGCGCGTGCGCCTCCAGGAACCGTTCCGAAAGGGTGAATCCCAGTCCGGGCTTCTCGGGGATCGCCATCATACCGTCCTTTGCTTCGACAGTCTCCTCGATCAGATCGTGGATCATCGGGTTGGCGCCGAGCGAATACTCGATGGTAAAGCTAGCCGGCGAAGCAGCGCAGACATGCAGCCCGGCAAAGAAGCAAGGCGCGCCAGCCCACAGATGCGGCGCAAAGCGCAGATTGAAGGCGCTGGCGATGGTGCCGATCTTTATCGCCTCGCTGATGCCGCCGCAAAAAGCCGGGTCAGGCTGGAAGATATCGGCCGCCTTGAGCGTGGCGAGGTCGCGGAAAGCATAGCGCGTCGCTTCGCTTTCGCCGGTGGCGATCGGGATGGAGCCGGACGCCCGCACTTCGGCCATGCCGGGCTTGTCGTCGGCGATGACCGGCTCCTCGAACCAGGCCAGATCGAGATCGCCGGCGAGATGGATGAAGCGCTTGGCTTCCGCCACCGTATAGGTGCCATGCGCATCGACCATCAGGTCAACCTCGGGGCCGAGCGCCTGTCTTGCGGCGCGCACGCGGGCGGCGGAAAGATGCGGAGCGCCGTCCATCGCACCGATCCGCATCTTCAGCGCCTTGAAACCGCCCTTGGCGATATAGGATTTTAACTGGTCGCCGATCGCCTCGGTGGGAGCCCAGCCGCCGGAAGCATAGGCGGGCATGCGGTCGAGCTTGCGGCCGCCGAGCAGCCGCCAGACTGGAACCCCCTGCGACTTGCCCAGAATATCCCACAACGCGATGTCGACGGCGCTGATCGCAGCGACGCTGATGCCGCGCCGCGCCAGTTGCGGCATGGCGTGGCCGTTTTGCGCGGCACTGTCGTGGCGCACGCCATTGTAGAGCATCTCCCAGATCACCCCGATGTCGGCCGGATCGCAGCCGATCAGCTGCGGGCCGACCTCGTGGTTCAGCATGTGGACGAGGGCGCCATAGCTGCCGGTGCTGCCGGCAGCATTCTTGCCTTCGCCCCAGCCGACCAGCCCGTCGTCGGTCTCGATGCGCAGGATGGCGGCATCAAACGTCGTCACTTGACCGAAGTCGCTGCGGTGCTGCTTCGCGGCTTCGATCGGTATGCGGACCCACCAGGCTTCGACCGTCTTGATGCGCATGTTCATCCCCGGCCTTGCCGCCGGTCAGGGCGGAAGGCTCATTCTCAAACGGACCGACTACTTGATCAACGGCAGCAACGTTTCAGCGTTGATGCGCATCTGATCGGTGTAGAACTTTTCCGTCAGCACGCTGGAACCATGGTCCTGAATGAATTTGAGCTGCTCCGGCGAGATGTCGACCGGATTGCGCTCGACCATGTCGGGATAGGGAGCGGCCGGCGTGCGGTCGACGGGGGCGACGAACTCGTTGGTCAGCGCGCCATCGTAACCGACCTCCTTCAGCGTACCGACGATCTTCGGCCAGTCGATCTGTCCGAGACCGGCGGCGAAGCGGTTGTTGTCGGCGACATGAAAGTCGAACAGGCGCTTGCCGACCTGCCGGATGGCATCATAGACGTTAAATTCTTCCATGTGGATGTGGTAGGCGTCGAGGCAGACGCCGCATTCGGGGCTGACTGCATCGGCCAGCGCCAGCGCCTGGGCGCCACGGTTGAACAGATAGGTCTCGAAACGGTTGAGCGGCTCGACCGCGATCTTGACACCGACCTTCTTGGCATGGGTGAAGCATTCCCTGGTGGCGTCGACCACCCATTTCCATTCTTCTTCTTCGGTGCCGTCCGGCACCACCTTGCCGACGGTGGCGGGAACCAGGGTGATGATCTCGCCGTCGAGCTCGCTCACCATCGTCAGCACATCCTTGACGTACTGTACGGAGCGCTCGCGCTGGCCCTGGTCCTTGGCGGCGAGATTGCGCTCGCCCAGCATCAGCGTCACCGCCCCCCAGCAGCGGATGCCGTGCTCCTTCAGGAGCGCGCGCGTCTCATCGGTCTTGTATTGCTCGGGCTCGCCGGAAATTTCGATCGACTCATAGCCGAATTTCTTGATGCGTTTGAGCGTCGTCTCCAATGGTTCCGCCCGCATCCAGTTGTGCGTCGAAAGATGCATGGTCTGTCCTTCCCAGAATTCGCCTGTAACAGTTCGCCTGCGACGCACTCCGCCAGAGTGCGTTGCATGATTCCTCCCCAAGGCGCTCCAGCATTTGTCGTAAACTGGTTCGACCAATTGGGCGTGAAAAGAGGTCTACAGCAATTTCATCTGGACGGCAAGAAATCCTACAAGGCAGCCCCGGCCCCTGAGTATTTCATTGATAAAACTGGCGTATTAGGCCGCTGCCCGGCAATTTTCGCAACGCTGGCTGCAAGTGGCACCGCTTGACCAAATGACCATATTTGGTAATACCAGAATGGCGGTGCGTACTAGCGCCTGTCGAGAAAAGACCAAAGAGGCTGGCCCTGCTTTCAATCGGCGCTATGCTTGGTCGTGGATAATTAGGGAGGATGCCGATGCCGTCGACAATGAAGGGTCCTGGGCTGTTTCTGGCGCAGTTCGCAGGCGATGCCGCACCGTTCAATTCGCTGCCGGCGATCACCAAATGGGCGGCCGGGCTGGGCTACAAGGGCGTGCAGATCCCGACCTGGGACAGCCGGCTGTTCGACCTCGAGAAGGCGGCGTCTTCCCAGGCCTATTGCGACGAAGTGAGGGGCATCTGCACCGAGGCGGGCGTTGAGATCACCGAGCTGTCGACGCATCTGCAGGGACAGTTGGTGGCGGTGCATCCGGCCTATGACGCGCAGTTCGATGGCTTCGCGCCGCCTGCGTTGCACAATAATCCTAAAGCCAGGCAGCAATGGGCGGTCGAACAGATGAAGTTCGGCGCCAAGGCTTCGAAGAATCTCGGGCTTAAGGCGTCGGTGTCGTTTTGCGGAGCGTTGGCCTTCCCCTACCTTTATCCTTGGCCGCAACGGCCGGCGGGATTGATCGAGGAAGCATTTTCCGAACTGGGAAAACGCTGGAAGCCGATCCTCGACGTCTATGAGGACAATGGCGTCGACGTCGGTTACGAAATCCATCCGGGCGAGGACGTCTTCGACGGTGCGACCTTCGAGATGTTCCTCGACGCGGTGGGCGGCCACAAGCGCTGCAACATCAATTACGACCCGTCGCATTTCCTGCTGCAGCAGCTCGACTATCTCGAATTCATCGACATCTATCACGAGCGGATCAAGGCGTTCCACGCCAAGGATGCCGAGTTCAATCCAACCGGCCGGCAAGGCGTCTATTCCGGTTATCAGAGCTGGACGAACCGGGCCGGGCGTTTCCGCTCGCTCGGCGACGGACAGGTGGATTTCGGCGGCATCTTCTCCAAACTCGCCCAATATGACTACGATTCATGGGCGGTGCTGGAATGGGAATGCTGCCTGAAGCACCCCGAGGATGGCGCGGCCGAAGGCGCTCCCTTCATCCAGCATCACATCATCAGGGTGACGGAAAAAGCATTCGACGATTTCGCCGGCGGCGCGACCGACAAAAAGGTGCTGCGCGCCATGATGGGAATCTAGCGCTTCTTTCCCTCCCCCTCGAGGGAGGGTCGATCCGCGCAGCGGATCGGGGGGTGGGGTCGCTGGGCGTAGAGCTCGGCATGAGCCGACCCCTCCCGGCCCTTCGGGCCACCCTCCCCTCAAGGGGGAGGGGTATTTCAGACGAGGGAGAAAATCATGGTCGGCGCATCGAAATCGGAAACGGGAGGCGGCCCGATCCGCTACGGCATGGTCGGCGGCGGGCAAGGCGCCTTCATCGGTGCCGTGCACCGGATCGCGGCGCGCATGGACAATGAGTTCGTGTTGGTCGCAGGTGCCCTGTCGTCCGACCCGGCGCGTGCCAAGGCATCGGCCGAGGAGCTCGGGCTCGATCCGGCGCGCAGCTACAGCTCGTTCGCCGAGATGGCCAAGGCCGAGGCCAAGCGGCCGGACGGCATCGAGGCGGTGGCCATCGTCACGCCCAACAATGTCCATGTGCCGGCGGCGAAGGCTTTTCTCGAGGCCGGCATCCATGTCATCTGCGACAAGCCGCTGGCGACGACACTGGCCGAGGCAAAGAAGCTGGCGGCACTAGTCGAAAAGACCGGCAAAGTGTTCGTGCTGACGCATAATTACACCGCCTATCCGATGGTACGGCAGGCGCGCGAGATGGTAGCCAAGGGGCAGCTCGGCGACATCCGCGTCGTGCAGTCTGAATATCCGCAGGACTGGCTAACCGAGGACCTCGCCGCTACCGGCCAGAAGCAGGCGGCCTGGCGCTCCGACCCCAAGCAGGCGGGTGCCGGCGGTGCGCTGGGCGACATCGGCACGCATGCCTACAATCTCGCGCGCTTCGTCTGCGGGCTGGAGCTCGATTCACTTTCCGCCGATCTCGACGCCTTCGTGCCGGGGCGGCAACTCGACGACAATGTCAACGTGATGCTGCGCTTCAAACCGGTCGGCAAATCGCACCCGGCCAAGGGCATGATCTGGGCGAGCCAGGTGGCGCCCGGCCACGAGAACGGGCTGAAGCTGCGCATCTACGGCTCGAAGGGCGGACTTGAATGGGTGCAGGCCGACCCGAACTATCTCTGGTACACGCCGTTCGGCCAGCCGAAGCAGTTGATCACCCGGAACGGCGCCGGCGCGCTTCCCGTCGCCGGGCGCGTCAGCCGGGTTCCGTCAGGCCATCCGGAAGGCTATCTCGAAGGCTTCGCCAACATCTACCAGGAGGCTGCCCGCGCCATCCGCGCGGCGCGCCGCAAAGGCGGCAAGCCGGCTAAGGATGTTATCTTCCCGACCATCCAGGACGGCGTCGAAGGCATGGCCTTCATCGAAGCCTGCGTGAAGTCGTCGAGGAAGAACGGGGCCTGGACGAAGCTCTGATCGGGGTGCTGATCTTCAGGTGATGCCGGCCTGCAAACGGCAGTTTCATGCGCTTCCGGTGCTCACGCACGAAAAGTACGCTCCGCTCCGGTTCTCGGAAACTACCATTTTCGGCTCGGCCTAACCTGAATCTCAACACCCCTGTGGATTGCGCAATGATGGGAGGGGCGTCGATGAAAATCGGCATGTGCATGTTTTTGTGGACGACGGCCGTGTCGCAGAAACACGAGCCACTGCTTAGGGATATCAAGGCGACCGGCTTCGATGGCGTCGAGATACCGATCTTTGCCGGCACGCCGGACGACTACACAAAACTTGGCGAACTGCTCGACCGCATCGGGCTGGAGCGCACCGCCGTTTCAGCGATGGGCGATCCGGCGCTGAACTTGATCTCGGCCGATGGTTTAACGCGCAAGGCCGGCATCGACTATATGAAGTGGGCGATCGACTGCTCGGCTGCGCTCGGCGCCAAAACGCTGAGCGGCCCGTTGCATTCGACACTGGGCGCCTTCTCCGGTAGTGGGCCGACGGCGGCGGAGAAGAAGCGCTCCGTTGCCTCGCAACGCGCCATCGGCGACCATGCCGGCAAGAGGAACGTCACCATCGGGCTGGAGGCGCTCAACCGCTTCGAGTGCTACCTGCTGAACACGATGGACGATCTGTCCGAGCATATCGACGCTATCGACCGGCCGCATATCAAGGCGATGTACGACACGTTCCACGCCAATATCGAGGAGGCCGACCCGACCGGCGCCTATACGCGCAACCACAAAAATGTCGTCCATATCCATATTTCGGAGAATGATCGCGGCGTACCTGGGCGCGGCCACATTCCGTGGAAGGAAACGTTTTCGGCCATCCGCAAGAGTGGCTATGACGACTGGCTGACGATCGAGGCCTTCGGCCGCTCGCTGAAGGATTTGGCGGCGGCAACCAAGGTCTGGCGCGATTTTTCGGAAAGCCCGGAAGTCGTCTACCGCGACGGCTACAAGCATATCAGGAGTGGCTGGAAAAAGGCTGGTGCTTAGGACGCAGCCGAGCTTCCTCTCAGGCGATCTGAGCCGCCGGCGGCAGGCCGGCGGGCGCGCGCTCGCGCCGCTCGTCATTGCCGTTTCCGACTGTCCCCATCAGTTTGCGGCGAAGAAAACTGGAAATGTTGTCGAAGATAAAGACGACAACAAGGATCAGCACAACCATATAGAAAACATTGGCCCAATTGGTATTGGTGCGCATGGCCTCCCACAATTTCAGACCGATGCCGCCGGCGCCGACAGCCCCTATGATCGTCGCTGACCGGGTGTTCGATTCCCAGAAATAGAGCGATTGGCTAAGGAATACCGGCAGAACCTGGGGCAGCACGCCGTAGCGCTGCACCATTGCCGGCGTGGCGCCAACCGAGCGGATGCCCTCGCGCTGCTTGTCGTCGATGTTTTCCAGCGCCTCGGAGTAGAGTTTGCCGAGGGTTCCGGTGTCGGTGAAGAAGATGGCCGACATGCCGGCCAGCGGTCCCGGACCGAAGCCGCGGGTGAAGAACAGCGCCCAGATCAGCATGTCGACTGACCGCAGGAAATCGAAGAAGCGTTTTGTCACCTGGTTGGCGATCCGGCTCGGCGTGACGTTGCGTGCAGCCAGGAAGGCGAGCGGAAAGGCGACGATCGAGGCCAGCACCGTGCCGACAAAAGCCATGACGATGGTTTGCAAGAGTTTCAGCCAGACGTCTCCATGCTGCCACTCGGCGTTGTTGAGGATGTTGTCCCAGGCGAGCACTGCGTTTGACCGTGACGGATCGATGCGGGCCCCGGAGACGATCAGTGAAGCGAACTCGCCGAACGGCTTTCCCCAGAATGGCGAGTTCGTGTCAAAGATGAAATTGGCCCAGCCGAAGAAACGTCTCCAAGCGACGACTTCGTCATTTTGCACTTCGGCGCGACCGAGAAAGTCGAACGAGACGTAGGCTGTCGAGCCTGGCCCGCGTTGCTCGATCCAGTCGGGCAGCGGTGTGCGTGGCGTGACAGAGCTGTCCTTGGCAATATCGAAGATGACGCTTTCGGCGCCGCGCGTCACGGTGACGAGGTTTGGCGTGATGGCGATCCGGCCATTGCCAAGGGTGACAGTCGCCGCCACAACGGCGTTTTCGCGCACCGTTTCAGGTGCAGCCGGAGCGGATTGGCCCAACGGGGCGGCCTGGTTCTCGGCGGTCGGCGCGCCGGGCGCCATAAACGAATCCTGCGATGACTTGTTGGTCGCGATCGCCGGTGCCGGTGCTGCCTCGACCTGCCGCTCGATGACGGCCATCTGCTTGACCACCCAGTCGGGATCTGGATTGGATCCCAGTTTGGAAAAGCGGGAGTAGTCGATCGTCAGATAGCTATCTTTGAACTCGATGTCGGGCCGGATTTCGTAAGACACCCAGTCGGCGAGATAAGCGCCGGCAAGATTCCAGTTCGCCTTTTCGAGCACGGTGGCGATCGAGAAGAACCACGCGCAATAGAAGGTGTAGAGAATGCAGAGAAGGATGCCGATCGGGACGGCGTAGCGCTTCCATAGGGAGCGCCGGAAGGCGTCCGGGTGGCGAGCGGCGATGTCGTCGATGGCGTCGGCGTCCATGGTGTTACTCTCCGCGCCCGTATGCGAACGCTTGCCGGCCGACAAGACGATGCCTCAGCCATGCCGAAAAGTGGTCGACAGCGACTATCGTGCAGAACAGCAGAAAGACGATGGCAATGGTCTTGGCCTCATGGCCTCGGCCGATCGAAAGACGCAGGGATTCGCCGATGCCGCCGGCGCCGACGGCACCGAGAATGGTCGAAGCGCGCACATTGATCTCGAAGCGGAGCAGGAAGTAGCTCATGAAATTGGGCAGGACCTGAGGCACGATGCCGAACCACACCCGTTCGATCCAGTTGGCGCCAACAGCCCGCAAGCCTTCTTCAGGCTTCATGTCGGCATTTTCGACCACTTCGAAGAACATTTTTCCGAGCGCGCCGACGGTGTGGATGCTGACCGCGAGGATCGCCGGAATCGGTCCGAGCGAGAAGACCGCCAGAAAGAAGCCGGCGATGACGATTTCCGGAAAGGCGCGGACGATTTCAAGGAAGCGGCGCGTGGTGAAGCGGAGCCAGCGGCTGGCCGTGATGTTGCCTGCAGCCAGGAAGCAGAGCAGGAAACCGAATGTGGAGCCCACCAGCGTCGAAAACAGGGCAATGTTCAGCGTCTCGATCATCCGGTGGAAATACTCGGGAATGTAGATGCCTTGGGTCAGGTAGACCCGACCTTCGGGGTAGTCGAACTTGAGGCTGCCATCGTCATAGGGGGAAGGCAGGTCGAACAGCGCGCGCACCGGGTCGAACCAGTCGCGCGGCTTCAATTCGGTGAAAAAGTCGGCGATGTAGGGAAGGCGGTCGAAGAACTTTCCGGCGTTGGTTTCGTTGGCGAACCAGAGCGAGCCAGAGAGTGCAAGAAACAGGAAAGCCAGGCCACCGACCGTGTAAAGGCGCCGGCGAGCGGCGAGGTCGCGCCAGTGCCGCTCGACTGTGGCTGCCTCCGGTGAAAGCGCAGGCGCGCGGTAAACATCGGTCGCACTCATCGATAGATCCCCGGCCCCTGATGCGGCAACGCCGCCGGCGGCACATGGCCCCGGCGGCGTTGTGGCAGTTTACTTACGAGCCGATCTTCGCCTTACGGGCATCGATGATTGCCTGATAGAATTCCGGGGTGACCGGCGAATAGCCCTTGAAGTCGCCGCCTTGTATCGCGGAGAAACAGGCCGGATCGGTTTCCGGAAGCTTGGTCAGGAAATCGGTGATCTTCTGCTTGGCGCCGGCGTCGATGGACGTACGCAAGACCAACGGGCCGTTCGGGATCATCGGCGACTGCCACAATTCGACGAGGTCGTCCATCTTGAGCACGCCCTTGTCGACCATCTTGCGGAGGTTGCCCGAGCTGTAGCCGTCCTTGAAATCGCCGACGCCGGAGGCCCAGGTGGTGCCGGCATCGAAGGTGCCCTTCAGGACTTCAAGGACAAGCTGTTCATGGCCGCCACCGAAACCAGTCGAAGCGAAGTAGCTCTTCACATCCATGCCGATGTCCTTGGGCAGTGACGTGACTGGGATCAGATAACCAGAAGTCGAATCGGGATCGGCGAAACCGAGTTTCTTGCCCTTCATGTCGGCGAGTGTCTTGATGCCGGAATCGGCACGGGCGACCATGACCGAATGGTAGCCGGTCGAACCGTCGGTCTGGATCGTCGTCAGGATCGGTTGAACCGCGTCCTTGTTTTCGAGATAGATCTTGGCATAGGCGGAAGCGCCGAGCTCGGCATAGTCAAGCGTGCCGCCGAGCAGGCCCTGGATGACGCCGTCGTAGTCGGCGGCCGGGAACAGCGAAACTTTCTCGACGCCCAGTACTTCCTTGATGTGGTCGGCAAAGCACTGATAGTTGCGCAGGCGATCGGCTTCGTTCTCGCCGCCCAGAATGCCGACGCGGAATTCCTTCAGGTCCTGTGCCTGGACCGCGCCCATGGCCATGGCGAGGATGGAAACGGCACCGAAAAGTATCTTTCTAAACATTTCGCGTCTCTCCTGTTGATTCCGGCATCGCGCCGGCAGCGTTCGAATTTTGACAGCGCCCTTGACGCGGGCTGGCGATCCAGGCGCTCTTTTGTTTGTCCATGATCCTTTCTGGATACCGGTATCCACTTGTCGGGATCATCGAACTAGTAGCCAGGAAATGCGGGCTCGAGCGGTCCTGCGGATGCGGCGATTTTTTGCTTGATGGTAACGCTGGTCGAGGTGATGGCCTCGGAGATTTCACAGCCATTGCTGTCGGCACCGTAGACCATGCGCACCGCCTCACGGTTGAGATCTTCGGGTGGGCCGTCGAACACGACCTTGCCGGCAGCCATGCCGATGATGCGGTTGCAATAGGTGCGCGCAGTATCCAGCGTGTGCAGATTGGTGACGACGGTGATGCCTTCGCGCAGATTGATGTCCTGCAGCGAATCCATCACCACCTTGGCATTGAGCGGGTCGAGCGAGGCGATCGGCTCGTCGGCGAGGATAACTTTCGGCTGCTGCATCATGGCGCGGGCGATCGCGACGCGCTGCTGCTGGCCGCCGGACAAGGTGCCGGCCGGCTGCAGCGCCGCGCGGGCAATGTCGAGACGCTCGAGCGCCGCTATCGCCTCGGCCCGTTCCTCGCGAGAGAAGACACCGAGCAGATTGACAATCGTCGAGCGGTGATTGAGCCGGCCGAGCAGCACATTGGTCAGCACGTCGAGACGCGGCACCAGGTTGAATTGCTGAAAGATCATGGCGCAATCGCGCTGCCAGCGCCTGAGCAGCGAGCCGCGCAGGCTGGAGACTTCGGCACCTTCAAAGAAAATCGACCCTTGGCTCGGATCGATGAGGCGGTTGATCATGCGCAAAAGGGTCGACTTGCCGGCGCCGGAGCGGCCGATGATGCCGACCATCTGACCGTGCGGGATCGAGATATCGACATTGCTGACGGCGGTGTTCTTGCCAAACCGGCGGGTGACGCCGCGGATTTCGAGCGTGGCTGAGGTTGCTGACATAGGCAAGTTCCAGTCCAGTCGCGTTTCGAAGGTCTGTTAACCATCGCTAGCGCAAGGCCATGAACCTGCGGTGTCGGATTGATGTCAGTTTTGTTACCGCCCACAGGCTTGGGCGGCGCGCCGTGAATGGTGAATGGTGACGGTGGCAGCCAGAAGAGGCTGGTGAAGGCCTTTCTATTCACCATTCACCCCCTTCAGCTGCCGTATTTTTCCAGAAACGCTTCCGCCGAAAGGGCGCGGAAATCGTAGAGCGCGGCGCGCAGGCGGGCATGGTCCCAATCCCACCAGGCGAGTGCCTGATAACGTTCCGCCGTGTGGCGGTCGAAGCGTTCGCGGATTGGTTTCGCCGGCACGCCGCCGACGATGGTGTAGGGCGCAACGTCCTTCGACACCACCGCACCGGCGCCGACCGCCGCACCGTCGCCCACGGTGACGCCGGGCAGGACGGTCGAGCCGTGGCCAAGCCAGGTGTCGTGGCCGATGGTGACGCGTCTGGCGCGGCGCTGGGCGAAGAATTCGCTCTCGTGCTCGGCGTCGTCCCAATAATCCGAGGCGCGATAGGTGAAATGGTGCAGCGTCGGCCGCCACGTCGGGTGGTTGGTGGCGTTGATGCGCACATTGGCGGCGATGTTGGCGAACTTGCCGATCGTCGCGCACCAGACGCCGCAGTCCTGCATCATGTAGGAATAGTCGCCGATCGTGCTCTCCGAAACCCGGCATCGTTCGGCGATTTCGGTCCAGCGGCCAAGCGTCGAATTCTCGACTTCCGCTGTCTCGTGGACCAGCGGCGTTTCCGACAATTTTCGCGTCATGCGGCGATTTTCCCGGCGGCAAAAGCGGTCACGTCGATGACGCGGTCGGCTACCGCCTCGCGCACGTCGCGGTCATGGAAGATGCCAAGCAGGGCGACGCCGGCCGCCTTCTTGGCCGCGATCAGCGTAATCACGACTTCGAGGTTCCTGGCATCGAGCGAAGCGGTCGGCTCGTCGAGCAGCAGGATCGGGTGCTCGGTGATGAAGCCGCGCGCGATGTTGACGCGCTGCTGTTCGCCGCCGGAAAAGGTCGCCGGCGGCAGTGCCCAGAGTTTTTCCGGCAGGTTGAGCTGCCCCAGCAAGGCGCGCGCCTTGCCGCGCGCAACTTCACGGTCCTCGCCGCGCTCGACCAGCGGTTCGGCGACGACATCGAGGGCGGAGACGCGCGGCACTGTGCGCAGGAACTGGCTGACATAGCCGATCGTGAGCCGGCGCACGGCAAGCACGGTGCGCGGGCTCGCCGTCGCGAGATCGATGAGCCCGTCCCCGTGCTGGACGATGATCTGGCCTTCGTCGACCGCATAGTTGCCGTAGAGCATCTTCAGGATCGAGCTCTTGCCGGCGCCGGAAGGGCCGCCGAGCACGGCGCACTCGCCTGATCTGATCGAGAACGACACGCCGGTAACGACAGGCAGTTTGATGCCGTCGCGCAGATGCATGGTGAAGCTCTTGGCGACATCGGAAACGACAAGCGGGGTTGCCATGATCACACCTGCAATATGGAAGAAACAAGGAGCTGGGTGTAGGGCGCGCGCGGATCGTCGAGCACGCGGTCGGTGAGGCCGCTTTCGACGACGCGGCCGTCCTTCATCACCATCATGCGTTGCGACAGCAGACGTGCCACTGCGAGGTCGTGGGTGACGACGATTGCCGCAAGGCCGAGATCGGTGACCAGCCCGCGCAACAGGTCGAGCAGACGCGCCTGCACGGAAACGTCGAGGCCGCCGGTCGGCTCGTCCATGAACACCAGCCGCGGCCCGGTGACGAGATTGCGGGCGATCTGCAGGCGCTGGCGCATGCCGCCGGAGAAGGCGCGCGGCTCGTCGTCGATGCGGTCCTCGTCGATCTCGACGCGTGACAGCCAGTCGACCGCAGTGGCGCGGATTTTCCCATAGTGGCGGTCGCCGACCGCCATCAGCCGCTCCCCGACATTGGCGCCGGCGGACACCGTCATGCGCAGCCCGTCGGCGGGGTTCTGGTGGACAAAGCCCCAGTCGGTGCGCATCAGGAAGCGGCGCTCGGCCTCGCTCATGCGGTAGAGTTCGCGGAACTGACCGTCGCGCATGCGGTAGCTGGCGGTGCCGGAACTCGGCAGCAATCTGGTCGAGAGGCAGTTGAGCAGCGTCGTCTTGCCGGAACCGGATTCGCCGACCACCGCCAGCACCTCGCCCGGCCAAAGGTCGAATGTGACGTTTTCGCAGCCGACACGCGAGCCGTAGAATTTGGATAGCGCGGAAACGCGCAGCAGTGGTTCGTCGGTCATTGCGCCGGCTCCATCGTTTCGGGCGCAAGACGGCCGCGATGGCCTCCTTCGCGCCGTTTCTCGCAATGGTCGGTGTCGGAGCAGACGAACATGTGGCCGCCATGGTCGTCGAGGATGACCTCGTCGAGATAGACGTTCTCGGCCGCGCACAGCGCGCAGGGCTGGTCGAAGGTCTGCACCTCGAACGGATGGTCCTCGAAATCGAGGCTGACCACATCGGTGAAGGGCGGCAGCGCATAGATGCGCTTTTCGCGGCCGGCGCCGAACAGTTGCAGAGCCGGCGAACGGTGCATCTTTGGGTTGTCGAATTTCGGCGTTGGCGAGGGATCCATCACATAGCGGCCCTCGACCTTGACCGGGTAGGCATAGGTAGTGGCAATGCGGCCGTGCCTGGCGATGTCCTCGTAGAGCTTCACATGCATGAGGCCGTATTCCTCCAGCGCATGCATCTTGCGCGTTTCCGTTTCGCGCGGTTCGAGGAAGCGCAACGGTTCGGGAATTGGCACCTGATAGACCAGCACCTGGCCCGCGCTCAGTGGATGTTCGGGAATGCGGTGGCGGGTCTGTATGATGGTCGCCTTGGCCGTCTCGGTGGTGACGGCGACATTGGCGACCTTCTTGAAGAAGGCACGAATTGAAACCGCGTTGGTGGTGTCGTCGGCGCCCTGGTCGATGACCTTGAGCACGTCTTCCGGCCCGATGATCGAAGCCGTGACCTGGACGCCGCCGGTGCCCCAGCCATAAGGCATCGGCATTTCGCGCGAGGCGAACGGCACCTGATAGCCGGGAACGGCTATGCCCTTGAGGATCGCGCGGCGGATCATCCGCTTGGTCTGCTCGTCGAGATAGGCGAAGTTGTAAGTGGCGATGTCGGTCATGGCGATCGCTTCCGCTGTGTGCTACCGAATTGACTTCCAAGACACGGAAGAAGGGCCAGGCTCAGATGACTCCAACCGGATGGATGCACATCGGAATCCTGTTGCTGGTGTTTGTCGGCGTGGTTGCCTTTGTCCTTCGAAGAATGGTTCTTCCTGCGCCGAAGGAAGGCGCGAATGGCGAAACCGTTGGCGGCAGTAGCGGCTACGGCGGATCCGGAGGGGTGTAGCGGCCATTCCCACGAGATCATGGTGGTGGAGCTAACTGAAGTCATTCCGCAGCCTGCCTCTTCTCTTCGACTTTGCCTGCGTTTTCGCGGGCGTCATGCTCGGCGCGCATGCGGCGCACGAGGTCGAGCTCGGCCTGGAAGTCGACATAGTGCGGCAGCTTCAGATGCTCGACGAAGCCGGTCGCCTGGACATTGTCGGAATGCGAGATGACGAACTCCTCGTCCTGGGCAGCGGCGACGACGTCTTCGCCGAATTCCGAAGCGCGTAACGCCCGGTCGCACAGTGCCATGGCCATCGCCTTGCGCTCGCTCTGACCGAAGACGAGGCCGTAGCCGCGGGTGAATTGCGGCGGCGCCTTGGCCGAGCCCTTGAACTGGTTGACCATCTGGCACTCGGTGACGCGCACGGAGCCGAGCGGTACCGCGAAGGGCAGCTCCGGCACATCGAGTTCCAGCTCGACCTCACCGATGCGAACCTCGCCGACGAAGGGATGGTTGCGGGCATAGCCGCGCTGGGTGGAATAGCCGAGCGCCAGCAGAAAACCCTCGTCGCCGCGTGACAGCGCCTGCAGGCGGATGTCGCGAGCCATCGGGAATTCCAGCGGCTCGCGGGTGATGTCGCCGGGGACATGATCCTGCGGCATGTCGCCGTCAGGCTCGATCAGGCCTTCGCGGGCGAGGATCGCGGAGACACACGGCATGGCTTCCGCCTCGCTGGCACGCTGCAGCGGCTCGGCGACATCGCCGCCCGCGGCGAGCTCGGGATCGAGCAGCCGGTGAGTGTAGTCGAAAGTCGGGCCGAGCAGCTGGCCGCCAGGAAGATCCTTGTAGGTCGCCGAAACGCGCCGCTCGACCAGCATCGCGCCGGTGTCGATCGCCTTGGTATAGCCGAAGCGTGGCAGCGTGGTGCGATAGGCGCGAACCAGGAAGATCGCCTCGATCATGTCGCCGCGCGCCTGAACGATGGCGAGGGCCGCCAGCTCGCGGTCGTAGAGCGAACCCTCGCTCATCACCCGGTCGACGCCGAGCGCCAGCTGCTCGACGATCTGGTCGAGGCGCAGCGCCGGCACGGAACGGTCGCCGCGCCGGCGGTCGGCGAGCAGGGAGTGGGCGTTGGCAATGGCCGCTTCGCCGCCTTTTACCGCGACATACATATCACGCCTCCATCGTCTTGATGCGCGTCGTGCGCGGCAGGCAGGCAACGCCGTCGGGGGTGGCAAGGATGATGTCGACGCCACGCGGAAAGCGCTGGTTGTTCTGCTTCCATTGCTCGACGAAATGGCGCGGCATCTGCGCCGGCGCGATGGTTGCAGTCATTTCGATGCCGGGACCTTCGAGCAGCAGAGGGGCGCCTGAAACGATATCGCTCACCTGCAGGATCAGCGTTGTGGAGCGGTCGGGATAGTCCTGGGTGCCTTGCGAAAAGCCATCGAGCGACATCATCTCGGCCGGCGTGGCGATCAGCGCGAAATGCGCGTCGGCCGGCGTATTGGCCAGCGGCGCGCCGGTGTGGAAGCCGAGCCATGATTTCACCGCTGCTGGGGCCTGCAAAACGGGGTCGAGCCAGAGCGGCGTGTCGTTGTCGCACAGCGCCAGCGCGATGGCGCCCGCGGTGGCCGACAGTGGCGCCGGTGGGCGGGCGAAGATCGGCAGGGGCCGCAGGGTGCCCGGCCGCGCCATCGCATCCATCACGGCGCGGAACACCGTCTGGGCGTCGAACACCGGATCGGCAAAGCCGCCCTCGATCGCTTGCGTTGCGATGTCCATCAGTCCTCTCCGCGTACCATGGTGAAGAAATCGACCTTGGTTGCCGCCGTCTCGGCGCGCCGCCGTTCACGTGTGCCGGCCAGTGCGGCCTGCAGCGGCGCAATGAGTTTGGTCTCGACCTCGCGGCGCAGGGCAGGATGCTGCCAGAGCGCGTCGGCGATCGCCGCCAGTTTTGCTTTCTGTTTGTCACGGCCGAGCGCGTAGCAGTGGCCGAGCTGTCCGGATGCGAGCCGGACGGTGGCGCGGGTGACCGTCGCCTCGCCGATATTGAATGGTGCGCCGCCGCCGCCGATGCGGCCACGCACGGTGACCAGGCCGGTTTCGGGACCGCGCAGGAGTTCTGCTTCCGAAGGCAGGCCGGCTGCGTTCCAAAGGCGGACGATATCGTCGCCGGTCGATTGCGCCAGCGTCGCCATGACGGCCTTGCGCTCAGCCTGATCGCGCGCTTCCTGTCCTCGCATGGCAGCCATTCCTCTCGTTCCGAATTTGTATAATGATGTAGACAATTATACAAATTATACCTATTCTCTAAAGCGTGTCCATGACGGATGGATGACAGGGCGAAAAAGATCGGGGCAAGAGATGATCGGGCAGCAGATTGCCAGCAGCATAGAGCGGCGCAGCGGCGTCTCGCTGTGGCGGCAGATCGCCGACCAGATCCTGCATTCGATCGCCATCGGCGACTTTGCCGAGAATGCCGCGCTGCCACCGGAGATTGCACTGGCGGAGCGTTATGGCGTGAACCGCCATACGGTGCGCAGCGCCATCGCAGCACTGGTGCAGGATGGCGTGCTGAGGGCCGAACAGGGGCGCGGCACTTTCGTGCTTTCGCGCAAGCGGCTGTCCTATCCGATCGGCGCCCGCACCCGTTTTTCGGAGGGCTTGCAAGGGCAGGCGACGGAGCGCCGCAGCGTGCTGCTCGAATCGGCGGTCGAGCCGGCCAGCCGGCGCGTCGCAGATGGCTTGGGTCTTGCCAACGGTTCGAATGTCATACGCCTTGAGACGCGCGGCGAAGCCGACGGACAGCCGGTCTCGCGTGCCACCGGCTGGTTCGATGCGAAGCGCTTCGCAGGCATCGAGACCGCTATCGCGGAAACTGGATCGGTGACCGCCTCGCTCCAGCGTTTCGGCATCAGTGACTATCTCAGGCAATCGACAGTGCTGTCGGCGCGCCACGCAGATGCCGCCGATCTCGCCGATCTCGATCTGCAGTCCGGCGCCATCGTGCTGGTCACGGTCGCGGTCAATGTCACGCCGGACGGCCAGCCGATCCAGTTCGCCGAAACGCGCTTTCCGGCTGAGCGCGTCGAGCTCAAATTGTCGGCGCGGTAGGTAGGTGCGCGTCTATCCCGGTCTCATCCGACCTGAATGACCGCCTTGATCAGGCCCGATTTCTCATGCGCCCAGCGGGCGAGGTCGCGCGGTGTGTCGCCAAGCGTCGTGCGATGGGTGACGAGCTTTGCCAGCGGCACCGCGCCGTCGCGGATCGAGGCGGCGACATGGTCGAAGTCGGCGCGCAGCGCGTTGCGGCTGCCGATCAGCGTCATCTCGCGCTTGTGGAACTCGGGGTCGGAAAAGACGATGTCGTCCTTGACGACGCTGACCAGGACCAGCGTCCCACCATGCGCGACATGGGCAAAAGCCGACTGGACTGACTGGGTGTTGCCAGTGGCGTCGAAAACCACGTCAAAGCCTTCGCCGTCAGTCGCCTCCCGCGCCAGATCGGTTGCCGATCCCTTCGAGCCGTCGAGGGTGGCAAAGTCGAGTTCGCTTGCGGCGAAACCCAGCCTCTCGGCACTCATGTCGAGCAGCGTCACGTCGAGACCGGCGATGCGGGCAAACAGCGCCGTGCCGAGCCCGATCGGCCCGGCGCCGATGACCAGCGTGCGCGCGCCGGGCTGCGCCAGCGAGCGCCGAACGGCATGCGCCCCGATCGCCAGGAATTCGACGGCGGCGGCCTCGGCCAGCGACAGGCCGTTGGCCGGGTAGAGATTCTGCGCCGGCACCAGGATCCGTTCGCACATGGCGCCGTCGCGGTGGACGCCGAGCACCTCGATCCTGACGCAGCAATTAGGCTTGCCTTGCCGGCAGGCGATGCATTTGCCGCAAGCGAGATAGGGATTGATGATCACCGGTTCGCCAACGGCCAGATCGACGCCTTCGCCGGCCTCGATCACAGTGCCGGAAACCTCGTGGCCCATGATGCGGGGATAAGCGAGGAACGGATGCTTGCCCTCGAAGATATGATAGTCGGTGCCGCAGATGCCGACATGACTAACCCCGACCAGCGCCCAGCCAGAGGGCGGAGTGCCTGGCGCCGGGCGGTCTTCCAGAACAAGCTCACCGGGCGAGCGGCAGACGACGGCTTTCATACTTCAATCCAGTCTGTTCATGAAACCGCCGGCCCCGCTAGCGCCGGGCCGGCGGTTGTTAATATGGTCTACTTGCCGCGGCGGCGCAGGCCGTCGAAATAGACGATGACGATAATCAGCACGCCGGTAATGATGCGCTGCCAGAAGGCATTGACGTTCAAGAGATTGGCGCCGTTGTTGATGGTGGCGAGGATGAAGGCGCCGAGCAGCGGTCCGTGCACCGAGCCGACGGCGCCGAACAGCGAGGTGCCGCCGATCACCGATGAGGCGATCGCCTGCAACTCCCAGCCCTCGGCCTGCGTCGGATTGCCGATGCCGATGCGCGAGGCAAGCAGCACGCCGACAAAAGCCGCACAGAGGCCCGACAGCGTATAGGCCATGTAGATGGTGCGCTGGACGTTGACACCGGACAGACGCGATGCCTCGGCGTTGGAGCCGACCGAGAACAGATACCGGCCCCAGCGGCTGTGATGCAAGAAGATGTAGGCGGGGATGCCGACGAGGATCACCATCCAGAACAGATTGGGGACGCCGAGAAACGAGCTGCGCGAAAACATTTGGAAGGCATCGTTGTTGATCGAGATCGAGTTGCCGTTGGTCATCAAGAGGCCGATGCCGCGCAAGGATGTCAGCGTCGCCAGCGTGATGATGAAGGGCGGCAGGCCCATTCTGACGATGCCAAAGCCATGGAACATGCCGATGGCGACGCCGACCAGCAAGGTGATCAGGATGGCGAGGAAAATCGGCACGCCGGCATTGATCAACATCGCCACGATGACGGTGGCGAAGCCGACGACGGCGCCGACGGAAAGGTCGATGCCTCCGGTGATGATAACAAAGGTCTGGCCGACTGCCAGGATGGCGATCATCGAACCTTGCCGCAGCAGATTCGAGATGTTGTTGGCGGAGGCGAAGCTCGGCGTCGCCACCGACAGGATGACCCACAACAATACCAGCAGCGCCAGCAGTGTCAGCCCGAACAGGGCGTTGTAGTTGCGTTTCGGCCTTTCGGCCGGGATCGCCTCGGTGCTCATATCTGTCCTCCCGGTTTTTCTTGTTTCTCGGCCAGCGCTTGGGTGAGGATCTCCTCATGGTCGGCAGTGCGGAATCCATGAGTGGCCACCAGTTTGCCGCGCCGGAACACATGCAGTGTGTCGGCCAGTTCATAGACCTCGGGCAGATAGGACGAGATCAGGATGATGCCGGCGCCATTGGACAAAAGCGCGCTGAACAGGCGGTAGATCTCGGCCTTGGTGCCGACATCGACGCCAACTGTCGGCTCGTCGAAGATGAACAGCTTGGCGCCGTGCGCCAGCCACTTGCCGATGACGATCTTCTGCTGGTTGCCGCCGGACAGGCTGGAGGCGAGCGCGCTGCGGGTCGGTGTCTTGATCCTGAGATTGGCGATCTGGCGATCCGCCTCGGTCTTCTCCTGTGCGCCGGAGATCAGCAGATTGCTGGAGATGCGCTTGTAGATCGGCAGATTGAGATTGAGGCCGACCGGCAGGTTGAGGCAGAGGCCCTGGTCGCGGCGGCTTTCCGGCGCCAGCGCCATGCCGAGCCTGATAGCGTCATGCTCGGAATTGACCTGAACCGCCTTGCCCTCCCAGAGGATCTGGCCGGCCGACTTGCGATGACGGCCGTAAAGCGTGGTGACGAACTCGCTGCGCCCGGCACCGATCAGGCCGTAGAGCCCGACGATTTCGCCGGCACGGACCGTCATCGAGACATTTTCGAAGCCCTTGCCGGAGAGATTTCTGGCTTCGAGCAGCGTCGCGCCCGGGGTAAAATGCTCCTTGTGATAGACTTGCTCGATCGAGCGGTTGATCATCATCTTGACCAGCTCGGCGTCGTTGGTTTCGGCGATGTTCCTGGTGCCGACAAGCGTGCCGTCGCGCAGCACCGAGACGCGGTCGGCGAGCTCGAACACCTCTTCCATGCGGTGGCTGATGTAGATGATGGTGACGCCTTCGCCCTTCAGCCGGCGGATCAGCGTGAACAGCTGGTCGGCTTCCTTCCGGGTGAGATAGGCAGTCGGCTCGTCGAAGATCAGGAACTTGGTGCCGCGCACGGTGGCGCGGGCGGCGGCGATCAGCTGCTGCTGGCCTATGGTCAGGTCGCCCAGCACGACATGCGCCGGCAGATCAAAGCCGAGATCGTCGATGATCTTCTGCGCTTCCCTGACCATGGCCCGCTGCTGCAGGATGCCGAAGCGGGAATCCTCCTCGCCGAGGAACATGTTGGCTGCGACAGTGAGATGGCGGCACAGAACGACCTCCTGATGCACAGCATTGATGCCCAGCGCCATCGCCTCATGCGGCGTCGCCAGCGCTGCCGGCTTGCCCTCCCAGATGACGTCGCCAGAGGTGCGCGGCATGACGCCGGTCAGCAGCTTGATCAGGGTGGATTTGCCGGCACCGTTCTCGCCGACAATGGCGTGGATTTCGCTGGCCTTGAAGGCGAGGTTAACCGGCTTCAGCGCGTGCGTGCCGGGATATCGCTTCTCCAAGCCCTTGAGTTCGAGGATCGTCCTGCCCGGTTCCAGCGTTGGGGCCGGATGCAGTTCCTGCGCCGTCGATGTCATGACAATCCTCCCAGATTGGCCTCACGATTGGCACGTAGCGATGCTGGCCGGGTCGCATCGTCAAGGGTATTGAAGCCGGCTGATTTCGAACCACTTTCAGGGTGTTTCCGGGGCAACGAGGCCCCGGAAACGGTGCGCCTGCCGGTGCTCAGTCGAGCTTCGGATTGAGCAGCGCGTCGATCTTCGGATCCTTCATATTGGCCTTGGTGACGAGGTTGGCGCCGGTGTCGACATTGGCCTCGACCTTCTCGCCTTTCGAGGCCGCGAGCGCCGTCTTGATGCCGTCATAGCCCATCCGGTACGGATCCTGGACGACGAGAGCCGAAATGACGCCGTCGTTGAGGAACTTGATCAGCTTCTCGTCGCTGTCGAAGCCGACGAGTCCGACCTTGCCGGCCAGGCTGTTCTCGGCGATCGCCTGACCGACGCCCTGCGCCATGATCAGGTTGGAGGCGAAGATGCCCTTGAGGTTCGGATTGGCGGTTATCAGGTCGGTCGCGATGTTGAGGCCGGTAGTGGCTTGGCCGTCGGCGTACTTGTCGGCAACAAGCTTCAGGCCGGGATATTTGGCGGCAAGCTGCTCCTTGAAGCCCTGGGCGCGCTGTTCGAGCGAACCAGCGCCCGGAAGTGCGGTGATCAGGGCGACGTCGCCCTCGATTTTGCCGCCATTGGCTTCGCCGATCGCGGCCGCCAGCCCGTCGGCGGCGACGCGGCCGCCCTGGATATTGTCTGTGGTCAGGAACGAGGTGAAGGCCTTGGAGTCGGCGCCGGAGTCGATGCCGATGATCTTGACCTTGGTGGCTGCCTCATCGATCGGCTTGCCGAGCGCCTTGGCTTCGGTCGGTGCGATAACGACGGCAGCCGGGGTGCCGGCGACGGCGTTTTCAAGGATCGAGATCTGGCCGTTGACGTCGGTTTCCGCCTGGGCGCCGAGCTCCGGCACGTTGACGCCGAGGTCCTTGCCGGCCTTGCGGGCGCCGGCCAGGACGATCTGCCAGTAGAAAGAGGTGGTGTCCTTGACGATGATCGGAATGGTTACGTCCGCCGCCGAAGCTGGCGCCGAATGCAACACGCCGGCAAGCATCGAGGCGGCGGCGAGCGCCACGAATGCGCGGCGGTTGAGAATGCTGGTCACGAATTTCATAAGGCTTCCTCCCTAAGTCGCCCGGTGAACGTTGCTGAAGCTCGGTTTGGGTAGGCGCTGCCCAAACAGAACTTTATCAATAAAAAACATTTACCGCATTTTGATAGTGCATAGGCTGGGTCGACGCAAGCGGTGTTTCGCATCGGTCTCCTTATGGCTAGACCGATCTCATTGCCAAACCCTACAGATCCTCTCCGAAAGGTATGGAATATTAATTCCACCAACCAGTCAAGATGGAATATTCATTCTTTTGAGGGCGTACGATTGTTACGCCTCCTGATCGCGCCGTCCGCCGTTTAACCGAGGGCGAAGGCCGCAGCGCGTCAGCCGAGTTTCTGTACGACCGTGTAAGGATCATATTTGGCGAATTCGGTTTTGGGCACCTGGATGTCGAGCAGTTGGAGATTTCGCGCCAGATTGGTCGGTTTGGCGGTGCCCGTCAGCACAGAAGCGACAACAGGCTCGTGCAGCGGGAACTGAAACGCCGCCGCTGCAAGCGGATAGCCGCCTTCGGCGGCGATTTTTTCCATCGCCCCGACGCGGCCGAGAATGTCCGCGGTGGCCGGCAGATAATCGAAATGGGCGCCCGGTACCGGGCCCGTTGCCAGGATACCGGAATTGAAGACGCCACCGATGATCAGCGAGGTCTGCCGTTGCCGGCAAAGCGGCAGCAATTCGGCTTCGGCGGTGCGGTCGAGCAGCGAATAGCGGCTGGCGAGCAGGATGCAGTCGAGCGGCGCCTGGCGCAGCACATCGAGACAGATCTGAACCTCGTTGACGCCAAGGCCGTAGGCGGAAATGACCCTGGACGACTTCAGCTCTTCCAGCGCCTTCAGCCCGCCATCCATGAACTGGCGGAAATGCAGCTTCGTCTTCTCGGCCCCATGCGTGTAGACGCCGATGTCGTGGACGAACAGGATGTCGATTCGATTGAGGCCAAGCCGCGCATAGCTGAACTCGACCGAGCGCATGATGCCGTCATAGGAATAGTCGTAGTCGAGCGCAAAGGGCAACGGATCGACATAGGAATGGTCCGGAATCTGGTCTTCCGGCACCGGCCGGAACAGGCGCCCAACCTTGGTCGACAGCACGTAGGAGTCCCGCGGCTTGTCGCGCAGGAAATCGCCGAAGCGGCGTTCCGAGAGGCCGAAGCCGTAGAAGGGCGCCGTATCGAAATAGCGCAGGCCGGCTTCCCAGGCGACCCGTAGCGTCTCCATCGCCGCTTCACGCGAACAGGCGCGATAGAGGCCGCCGACCGCCGCGCCGCCGAAGCTGACGTCGGTTATTTCCAGCGCGGTGCTGCCGACACAGCGTTTCTTCATGCAAAGCCTCCCACCGGCCATTTGCCGGCCCGTCCATGTCTTAAGTCAGTTAGTGGATGGTCTAGAGGGTCGCGCCGAGGTGCCAGGGCACGAACTCGTTGTCGCCGTAGCCGAACTCCTCGCTCTTTGTCTTGCGGCCGGAAGCCGTCTCGACGATCAGTTCGAAGATCTCGCGACCCATGCCGGCGATGGTCTTTTCGCCCGAGGCGATGACGCCGCAATTCACGTCCATGTCCTCTTCCATGGTGTGGTACATGGTCGAGTTGCTGGCGACCTTGATCGACGGCGTCGGCCGGCAGCCGAAGCAGGAACCGCGGCCGGTGGTGAAGACGATGACATTGGCGCCGCCTGCCACCTGGCCGGTGGCGGAAACCGGGTCGTAGCCGGGCGTGTCCATGAACACCAAGCCGTGTCCGGTGACCTTTTCGGCATAGCCAAAGACGCCGTTGAGCGGCGTCTGTCCGCCCTTGGCGACCGCGCCAAGCGACTTCTCCAGGATGGTGGTCAGGCCGCCGCGCTTGTTGCCGGGCGACGGATTGTTGTCGATGGAGGCGCCATGCTTGGCGACATGGTCTTCCCACCACTTCACATAGCCATCGAGCTTGGCTGCGATCTCCGGGGTCGCCGCACGGTAGGCAAGCAGATGCTCGGCGCCGTAGATTTCCGTCGTCTCGGAGAGGATGCCGATGCCACCAACACCGGCAAGGATGTCGACGGCGGCGCCCAGCGCCGGATTGGCGGTGATGCCGGACATGCCGTCCGAGCCGCCGCATTGCAGGCCGACGACGATCTCGCTGACCGGGATCGGCTCACGCTCAAGCTTGCCGACCTCCTCGGCGATCTCGGCCAGCACCAGCATCGCCTTCTCGACCGATTTGCGCGAGCCGCCGGCTTCCTGGATGTTGAAATGGCGTTTTCCCGCAGCGACACCCTTCTGGCCATAGAGGGTGAGCTGGTTGACCTCGCAGCCGAGCCCGACCATCAGCACGCCGCCGAAATTCGGATGGCGGGCGTAGCCGGCCAGCGTGCGGTGCAGCACCATCATGCCGTCGCCGGTGGCGCTCATCCCGCAGCCTTGGCCGTGGACGATCGGAACGAAGCCGTCGATGCCGGGATATCTGGGCAGGAGCGTGCGGTTCGCCTCGTCGGCGATGGCATGGCAAACGGTGGCCGAGCAATTGACGCTGGCGAGAATGCCGACGAAGTTGCGCGTGCCGGCACGGCCGTCGGCGCGACGGTAGCCCATGAAGGTGCGGGCGCGGTCGGCCTCGGTCGCGTGCACGGCTTCGCTCGGCGGCACCACCGGCAAACGCCCGGACTCGAAGACCAGATTGTGCGAATGGACATGCTCGCCGGGTGCGATGTCCTGGGTGGCGCGGCCGATCGCCTGAGCGTATTTGACCACGGCCTCGCCGGCGGCGATCGGCTTGATCGCAACCTTGTGGCCGGGTTCGATCAACGCGGTGGCGACGGCACCGCCCGGCAGTACCGCGCCGATCTCGATGCGGCCGTTGGCGACCGCGACATTGTCGGCGGGGGACAGAAGAATGCTGTTTGCGGCGTTCACGGGCAGTTTCCTGGGGTTCCTGGGATCGGCAAGCGGATTGACACGCGCCTGTTAACAGTTAATGTCTTTTATCGTGAAAAAACAGTTTTGCGTCAATTGTTTTTTCGTGACAGCGCCGCGCGTTCTTATGGATGTGCAGAGGATCGGACACTGGAACCAGGGCTGACTTTCGAAAAGCGATTCTCGCTTTTTTGGGGGCCTTTGCGTTTGGAACATTTGTCATATCGCGCTTCAAACCGCCGCTGCAAGCGCCGGCGTAACGGGGCAGGGGATGTCGAAGAGCAACAACGTCTACAAAGACGCCTACAATCGGGGTTTGCGGCTGCTCGACGAAACGAAAAGCCTGCCGTCCGAGCCCGAGCTTGGCACGCTGCTCGGCGTCAGCCGCACGACGATCCGCACCATCCTTACGCGCATGGAAGAGACGGGGCTGATTGCCTGGAACAAGCGCAGCAAGACGGTTTTGCGCGTGCCGCGGCCGGACGATTTTTTCCCCGAGGAAGAGACCGACACGCTGTCGCAGATCATCGAGCGCTCCTTCATGCGGCGGCTGCTTGCCGGCGGCGCCGAGCCCGGCATGCAGATCAACGAACTCGAGTTGGCGCGCGAGATCGGCGTCGGCACCACCAGCGTGCGCGAGTTCCTGATCCGCTTTTCCCGCTTCGGGCTGATCGAGAAACGCCGCAACAGCCATTGGGTGCTGAAAGGTTTTACCCGCGCTTTCGCGCTGGAATTGACCGAAATCCGCGAGATGTTCGAATTGCGCTCGGCTGCCGCGTTCGCCGCCCTGCCGGACGACAGCCCGGTCTGGGCCGACCTCGACCGGCTGGAAGACGAGCATCGCCGGCTGGCGCGCGAGATCGCCACGCGCTTCAACGAATTCTCGGAGCTCGACGAGCGCTTTCACCGGCTGATCCACCGCGCGTCGCACAATCGCTTCATCGTCGATTTCTACGACGTCATCGCCATGATCTTCCACTACCACTACCAGTGGAATAAGGCGCAGGAGCGCGAGCGCAACGAAGTGGCGGTCGCGGAACACCTGGCCTATATCGCGGCGCTCAAATCGCGCGATCTCGGCAAGGTCGACGCCGCCTGCCGCAAGCATCTGAAGTCGGCGCGCAATACCCTGTTGACCTCGATCCCCGAGGGCCAGCAACCGTAGCGGGCTTAAAGCGCTGCGTTGCCGCAGTAGTAATTTGGCGATTTTCCGCCCGCCGAGCGCGTGCTAGGTATTTGCCGTTGCTGCGTGAAGAGGCAGGCTTTTGAACATCCGGCGGAGACGATGGAGCATGCCGGCCGCGTTCGCCGCGGCCTATTTGCTCGTGCTCCAGTCGATGTTTGGCGCATTCGCCTCCGGCTTCCCCGATGCTTCGCAACTCGACGCCTTCGGCAATGTCATCTGCACCCAGAAGGGCGCGGCCCAGCTTCCAGGCGGCGATCCGCACCAGCAGCACGTGCCGGCTTGCTGTGTGCTCGGCTGTGGCATGGCCCCGGCGGCTTACGCGCCGCCGCCCGCTGCCGGCATGTTGGCCGGCAACTTTTCCGTCGAAACCGTCGCATTTGTGCTGCCGGCGTTCCGGCACCTCGATTTCAGCCGCGACCGCTCTCCGTCGAATCCGCGCGCGCCCCCGGCTAAGGCCTGATCCGTCCCAGATCGCCTTGCGGAAACCCTTCGCGGGCGGATTCGTTCAACATCGAAACTGTTCGCGACCGGCCGACGGCGCGATTTCTCAGTTCCTGGAGCTATCATGTCTCACACTTTTCGCGCGCGGCTCGGCCGCAACAGGTCCTTCCTGCGCAGCTTCGAGGAGCGACTCGGCGTCACCGTGTTCCTCCTCGCCCTGCTGTTCGTCAGCGCCCAGGCCGTTTTCGCGCATGAGTTTAGGGTTGGTGACCTCGAGATCGGGCATCCCTGGTCGCGCGCCACACCGCCCGGCGCCAAAGTGGCCGGCGGCTATTTCACCGTCACCAACACCGGCAGTTCGCCGGACCGGCTGCTGTCGATCTCCTCTGAGATTTCGGCCAAGGCCGAACTGCATGAGATGGACGTGAGCGATGGCGTCATGGCCATGCGGCCGGTCACCGGTGGCCTTGAAGTTCCGGCCGGGGGTAAGGTCGCTTTGGCACCCGGCAGCTATCATCTGATGTTCGTCGGGCTGAAACGGCAACCGAAGCAAGGCGAGACGTTTCCAGCCACGCTGATCTTCGAGAAGGCTGGCACCGTAACTGTCGACTTCGCCGTGGAAGGCATCGGCGAAACGGGCGGTATGGACAATCACGCCAACTGACCCGGCCAGATCCGGACAAGTCGAAATTTGAGGACCATCATGAACAGGTATCTTTTGTCGGTCGGCGCGTTTTTCGTCTTGGGGACAAGCGCGACCTTCGCCCACGTCACGCTCGAAACGCAGGAGGCGGCGGTCGGTTCGACCTACAAGGCTGTCCTGCGCGTGCCGCATGGCTGTGAGGGCAAGGCGACGACGGCCGTGCGCGTGCAGATCCCGGAAGGGGTGATTTCGGTGAAGCCGATGCCGAAGCCGGGCTGGACGCTGCAGGTCAAGAAGGGCAGATACGAGAAATCCTACCAGCTCCATGGTCAAGCGGTGACATCAGGCGCTAGGGAAGTCGATTGGAGCGGCGGCAGCCTGCCGGACGAATTCTACGACGAGTTCGTTTTCCGCGGGACACTGGCGGCGGATCTGCCGGCCGGCCAAACGCTCCATTTCCCGGTGGTGCAGGAATGCGATGGCATTGCCGAACGCTGGATCGAGATTCCGGCGGCCGGCCAGGATGAGGATGCGCTGGAATATCCCGCGCCTGGTCTCAAGCTGCTGCCGAAGAAGTGATCCTTGGGCGGCGCGCTCTATCCGAAAGAGCGCGCCGCTGTTTGTATGGCAGTGGCATGAGCGCGGCACCCTTCCTTCGGACGATCTGCACAACCAGCAAGCGCGTCGCCGGTCGGCTTGCGGTCGGGCAGCTGGCTGCGATCGTGCTGCTCGCCATAATTGCTGCGCCAACTCAGGTCTTTGCCCATGCGGCGCTGATCACGACCGAGCCGGCTGATGGCGCGGTGCTGGGACAAAGTCCTACGCAATTTTCGCTGACCTTCAGCGAACCGGTGTCACCGCTGGTGCTGACCTTGGTGCGGCCTGACGGGACGCCGGTTCCGCTGACGTCCTTTCGGCTCAGTGTCCAGACGGTCGAGATCGACAATCCGCAAACGCTCGGGTCCGGCACACATGTGCTGAGCTGGCGGGTGATTTCCGCCGATGGCCATCCGGTCGGCGGCTCGGTGCTGTTTTCCATCGGCGCGCCGAGTGCTGCGCCGGCCCTCTCCGAAGTCGTCGACCGGGGTCTGAGGTCGGCGATCTGGATCGGCAAGATCTTTCTCTATGTCGGCCTCTTTCTCGGCGTCGGCGGCGCCTTTGCCATCGCTTGGCTGGCGAAGGGCGGACGTTCCGGCCAGCGCTTCGCCATCGCCGCAATCCTATGCGGCCTTGTCGCGGCGCCTTTGTCGCTCGGCTTCCAGGGACTGGACGCGCTCGGTGCGCCGCTCGTCCGGCTGGCGCAGCCGGGCGTCTGGCAGGCCGGGCTCGGCACAAGCTTCGGCTGGACGGTCCTGGTCGCGCTGGTGGCGCTCGGGCTTGGGCTGCTGTCGCTTGTCGGGCCGCGCGGCGGTGCAAAACTGTTTGCCCTTGCCGGCTTGGCCGCTGTCGGTGCCGCCCTCGCCGCCAGCGGGCATGCAAGTGCCGCCGAACCGCAATGGCTGACAAGGCCGATGGTGTTTCTACACGGTGCCGGCATTGCCTTCTGGGCCGGGGCGCTGGCGCCGCTCAGTCTCGCCATCAGGCGGAAGCCGGTCGAGGCCACGCCTTTCCTGCGCCGGTTTTCCCAAGTGATACTGCCCGTCGTGGCCGTGCTTACGGCCACCGGCATCGTGCTGGCTGTCATCCAGGTGCAGGCGCCCGCAGCTTTGCTCGAGACTGCCTATGGCGGGCTGCTGCTGGTCAAGCTGGGACTGCTGTTCTTTCTGTTCACGCTGGCCGCGACCAACCGCTGGAAGCTGACCGGTCCGGCCGAAGCGGGAGAGACAGAAGTACAGAGGAGGCTGGTCCGCTCGATTAGCATTGAAATGCTGATCGTTCTGGCGATCTTCGGCGTTGCCGCCGGCTGGCGTTTCACGCCGCCGCCACGCGCCCTGGCGATCGCAGCAGCGCAGCCGGCGTCGGTCCATATCCACACGCCGAAGGCGATGGCCGACCTCAGCATCACGCCCGGCCATGTTGGGCCCGTTGCCGCCTCGATGGTCATAATGACCGGCGATTTCGGCCCGCTCGACGCAAGCCAAGTGACGTTGGTGCTATCAAAACCTGACTCCGGCATCGAGCCGATCAAGCGCGCGGCGACAAAGCCAGGCGACGGCACCTGGCGCGTCGACGATCTCGTCGTCCCGGTTCCCGGCCGATGGACAGCGCGGCTCGATATCCTCATCTCGGATTTCGAGATCGTGCAGATAGAGGCGCCGATCGACATCAGGCCGGAGTGACGTGCTGATATTGAGGTGATGCCGGCTTGCAAATGGCGGTATCCTGCGCTTCCGGTGCTCACGTACTTAGGTACGCTCCGCTCCGGTTCTCGGAAACCACCATTTTCGGCTCGGCCTGACCTGAATCTCAACACGCCACGGCTGCAACACAATTCGGCGAGGCGGTTGACGCAGCCTTGAACGCCCGTCATTCATCTCGGCAAGATTGGCATCTCGACAAGAATGGCATCCCGAAAAGAATGGGCGTCGCAACAAATCAACAAAAGATCCGAAAGCAGGGAAGAAACGATGGAAAAAGCCGAAATCGGCCTGATCGGCCTTGGCACGATGGGCTCCAACCTGGCGCTCAACATCGCCGAGAAGGGGCACCGCATAGCCGTCTTCAACCGCACCGCGGCGCGCACCGACGCCTTTGTCGCGAATGCCGGGGCGCTCAGGGATATGGTGGTGCCCTGCTATAGCCTGGAGGAACTCGCCGCTGCCATCCGGCCGCCCCGTCCGATCATCATCATGGTGCTGGCCGGCAAGCCGGTCGACGAGCAGATCGCGGCACTGCGCGGCGTGTTGTCGGCCAACGACATCGTTATCGATGCTGGCAACGCCAATTTCCGCGACACGATGCGGCGCTTCTCCGAGCTTTCCGATTCGGATCTCACCTTCATCGGCATGGGGGTGTCCGGCGGCGAGGAGGGCGCGCGCCATGGACCGTCGATCATGGTCGGCGGCACGGAAGAGTCCTGGAAACGCGTCGAAAGGGTGCTGACCGCCATCTCGGCCAAATTCAGGGATGAGCCCTGCGCGGCGTGGCTTGGCACCGATGGCGCCGGGCATTTCGTCAAGACCATCCACAACGGCATCGAATATGCCGACATGCAGATGATCGCCGAGATCTACGGCATCTTGCGCGACGGGCTCGGCATGGCGCCGAAGGAGATCGCACAAGTGTTTGCCGGCTGGAACAAGGGCCGGCTCAACTCCTATCTGATAGAGATCACCGCCAAGGTGTTGGCCGCCGACGATCCGAAGACCGGCAAGCCGATGGTCGACGTCATCCTCGACCGCGCCGGCCAGAAGGGCACCGGCAAATGGTCGGTCATCGAGGCGCAGCAGCTCGGCATTCCGGCCACCGCGATCGAGGCCGCGGTGGCGGCGCGCGTGCTGTCGTCGATCAAGGACGAGCGCCTGGCCGCCGAAAAGGCCTATGGCAATGGCGGCGTGACCAAGATTTCCGGAGACAAGGACGCGCTTCTGGGCGATCTCGAACTGGCGCTGTTCGCCGGCAAGATATCAGCCTATGCGCAAGGCTTCGCGGTGATGAGCGGCGCCTCGAAGGAATTCAACTGGAACCTGCCGATGCCGACCATCGCCAAGATCTGGCGGGCCGGCTGCATCATCCGCTCGCAATTGCTGGATACGATAGCGGAAGCCTTCGGCAAGAGTGGGGCGGCGACCAATCTGCTGATGGCACCGGCTTTCATCGCAATGATGCAGGAGGCGCATCCATCGCTCCGGCGCATCGTGGCAAGAGCGTCGGAGGCTGGCTCGCCGGTGCCGGCGCTGTCGTCCGCGCTCGCCTATTTCGATAGCTACCGCCAGGGCCGCGGCACCTCGAACCTGATCCAGGCGCAGCGCGATTTCTTCGGCGCGCACGGCTTCGAGCGTATCGACGGGCAGGGCGCGTTCCATGGCCCGTGGGGGAGTGGGGCGGCAGGCTAGTCGCGGCGATAGGCCAGAACCTCGGTCGGCATGCTCAGGCTCTGCAAGGAGCCAGGTGCTGCGCCGCCGATCCAGCCCAACACTGAGCGGGCGAGCTCGGCGCCGGCCAATCGGAAGTTCTCGTTGACCACCAGCAATTCCCTACGGAACAGGTGGAGCAGGTCGGACGACTGCTTGGACACCACGTCGACGTCCCGGCCGAGCTTGAGGCCGGCGTCCTCGATGCCGGCGACGATGGCGAGTGTAGCGGCGGCGGCACTACTGACGAAACCGTCGGGCCTGGCGTCGCGGCGCATCAGCTGTGCGGTCCTCATTCTGATCTGCTCGATTGAATGGTCGATCGAAACGGTGTTGAACGGGATTTCGCTGGCACCGACCTCGCTCAGCGCATCGGTGAAGCCGTTGAGCGTATGACTGTGGTAGGTCAGCTCGACTGGAGGCGCCAGCAGAGCCAGCCTGCTGCGGCCGATGCCGGCCAGATGGCGTACAGCCTCGGCCGCGAAAGCGTAGTTGTCGAAATCATGGTAGGGGTGGATCAGCCCCATATCGGTGCGGCCATGCGTGGCAAAAGGGATACCACGCTCCAGCATGTAACGGGCCCTGGGGTCATTCGGCTGAGTGCGCGAAATGATGACGCCGTCGGCGGAGCCGGTTTCCACCAGATAACGTATCGGGTCCAGAGGATCCTGCGAGCGTGAATAAGGCGTGACGATCAGGTGATAAGGTGTGTCGGCGATGACTTCCGAGACGCCGTAGATGATATCAGAGACAAAGCTCATGATCTCGCGCTCGGTGTTGAGCACGAGACTGATGACGTTGGTCTTGCCGGTCCGCAGGCGCACACCGGCACGATTGGGGCGATAGCCGATCTGTTTGGCGACGAGCTGGACGCGCCGCCTAGTCTCGGCGCCGATCTCGGGCGCGTCCTTCAGCGCCCGCGATACGGTGGTGACGCCCAGCCCGGTCATGAAGGCAAGCGTCTTCAGCGTCGGCCGGCCTTGTCCCGACGCGTCATCGTCCTTTTCCGTCTGATGTCTGTCCATTCATCCCGCCCGTCAGGCGCATAGCAGTTGCCGTGCAGGCCGGCAATCGGCGGATTGCGGCTCTCCCACGACTCCGCCTGATGAACACTATATATACTGAAACGTTACAGGTTGTCACTTGCCATCACGCGGCTGTTGGTGGGCAGGTTCTTTGCACGGAGCGACGCTCTGTTCGACGTAAGCCACTGGACGTCGGCTATGGCGTGCTCGCGCAACAGGATTGGCCGAATTTCATGCGTGCGACACCATTATTGCAGCGCAACCTACCTGTTGCAGTGCAGCAGCTCGTAGAATTTGTTCGCGCCTCAAAAAAATATTGGGACCGGTTCCTATTCAGGGGTTGCGCGCCCTACACAATTGCCGTATCGAAAATCTGTAACGTTTCAGATTCTGGGAGGAGCCGAAATGCGATACCAATTCATGACCGCTGCGTTGGCAGTGACAACCGCGCTGCCTTTCGCCGGCCCGGCGGCAGCAACGGATCTGGAAGTCACCCATTGGTGGACTTCGGGCGGCGAGGCGGCGGCGGTCGCCGAATTCGCCAAGGCGTTCGACGCAACAGGTAATCATTGGGTCGACGGCGCTATCGCCGGCTCCGGCGGCACGGCGCGGCCGATCATGATCAGCCGCATCACTGGCGGCGACCCCATGGGCGCCACCCAGTTCAACCACGGCCGGCAAGCGGAAGAACTGGTGCAGGCCGGTCTGATGCGCGACTTGACCGATCTCGCCGCCAGGGACAAGTGGGCGGAAATCGTACAGCCGAAGAGCCTGCTCGACGGCTGTACCCTAGACGGCAAGATCTATTGCGTGCCGGTCAACATTCACTCCTGGCAGTGGCTGTGGCTGTCGAACGCGGCCTTCGAAAAGGCCGGTGTGCCGGTGCCGAAGAATTGGAACGAATATGTTGCAGCAGCCCCTGCGCTGGAGAGGGCAGGCATCATACCGCTCGCGGTCGGCGGGCAGCCCTGGCAATCCTCGGGCGCCTTCGACGTGCTGCTTACGGCGGTCGGCGGTACCGACGCTTTCTTGAAGGTCTATCGCGACAAGGATGCCGAGTTCGCCGCCGGGCCTGAGGTCGCGAAGGTGTTCAAGGCCGCGGACAATGCCCGCAAGATGGCGAAGAGCACCAATGTGCAGGACTGGAATCAGGCCACCAATCTCGTCATCTCCGGCAAGGCCGGCGGCCAGATCATGGGCGACTGGGCGCAAGGCGAGTTCCAGGTTGCCGGGCAGACCGCCGGCAAGGACTATACGTGCCTTCCCGGCCTTGGCCTGAACGAGGTCATCGCCACCGGCGGCGACGCCTTTTATTTCCCGCTGCTGCAGGACGCTGAAAAGTCCAAGGCGCAGGAAGCGCTGGCCGAAACGCTGCTCGATCCCAAGACGCAGGTCGCCTTCAACCTCAAGAAGGGCTCGCTGCCGGTGCGCGGCGATATCGACCTCAAGGCGGCGAACGACTGCATGAAGAAAGGGCTCGACATCCTGGCCAAGGGCAGCGTCATGCCCTGGACGGACCAGCTGCTGTCGCAGGACACCCAAAAGCAGAAGGAGGACCTGTTCTCCGAGTTCTTCGCCAAGCCTGATATGACCGTGGAAGAGGCACAAAAGCGCTTCGCCGACATCGTCGCCTCAGCGGACTGACGATCGACGAACCGCTCGCTCCCGGCCCGCGACCGCGGGGCCGGGAGCTCCGGGTCAAGTCTTGACCCGCCCGCCCTTCCCCGACGGCTGTGCAGATGAGCAAGAGCGAACGCCCCAACCAACTCTTCCGCAACCTTAACGCCAAGGTCGCCTCTATTCCGATGGTCCTCACCGCACTGGTGATCTTCGTCGGCGGCAGCGCGTGGACGGTGCTCTATTCCTTCACCAATTCGAAGCTCCTGCCGCGGCTGAACTTCGTCGGGCTCGACCAGTATTATCGGCTGTGGTCGACGCCGCGTTGGCTGCTCTCCATTGAGAACCTCCTGGTCTACGGCGTGCTGTCGCTGGTGTTCTCTCTGGTCATCGGCTTCATACTCGCGGCGCTGCTCGACCAAAAAATCCGCTTCGAGGACACGTTCCGCACCATCTTCCTCTACCCCTTCGCGCTCTCCTTCATCGTCACCGGTCTTGTCTGGCAGTGGCTGCTCAACCCGGAGTTCGGAATCCAGGGGGTGGTGCGCGGCCTCGGCTGGGAAAGCTTCAGTTTCGATCCGCTCTACAATTCCAACATCGTCATCTACGGCATATTGATCGCCGCGCTCTGGCAAGGCACCGGGCTGATCATGTGCCTGATGCTGGCGGGCCTGCGCGGCATCGACGAGGATATCTGGAAGGCCGCGCGGGTGGACGGGATACCCACCCTAAAGACCTATCTCTTCATCATCATCCCGATGATGCGACCGGTCTTCATCACCTCGCTGGTCATCATCGCTGCCGGTATCGTCAAGGTCTATGACCTGGTTGTCGCCCAGACCAGCGGCGGTCCCGGCATCGCCTCCGAAGTGCCGGCCAAATATGTCTACGATTACATGTTCTTCGCCCAGAACCTCGGCCAGGGCTTCGCCGCCTCGACCATGATGCTGCTGTCGGTGGTGGTCGTCATCGTTCCCTGGGCCTATCTCGAATTCGGAGGCAAGAAGCGTGGCTGACCATGCCGTTTCCCTGCCTGCCGGTACGGGTTCGATCGGGCTTGAGGCATCCGGGCCGCGAGGGCCGAAGCCGCGGCATGTGTTCTCGCGCCGCAACATCTTCCTCTATGGCACGCTCATCGTGATGGCGCTGTATTATTTGCTGCCGCTCTATGTGATGGTGGTGACGTCGCTCAAGGGCATGCCGGAGATACGCCTCGGCAACATCTTCTCACCGCCGCTCGAGATCACCTTTGAGCCTTGGGTGAAGGCCTGGTCCAGCGCCTGCACCGGCCTCAACTGCGACGGACTCTCGCGCGGCTTCTGGAATTCGGTGCGCATCACCGTTCCGTCGGTCATCCTGTCGATCGCGATCGCTTCCGTGAACGGCTACGCGCTTGCCAACTGGCGCTTCAAGGGCGCCGACACTTTCTTCGTCATCCTGATCGTCGGCGCCTTCATCCCCTACCAGGTGATGATCTATCCGATCGTCATCATCCTGCGCGAAATCGGCCTCTATGGCAGCCTGAGCGGTCTGGTGATCGTCCATTCCATCTTCGGCATGCCGATCCTGACCCTGTTGTTCCGCAACTATTTTTCTTCCATGCCGGATGAACTGTTCCGGGCGGCGCGCGTCGACGGCGCGGGCTTCTGGGGCATCTATTTCCGTATCATGCTGCCGATGTCGCTGCCGATCTTCGTCGTCGCCATCATCCTGCAGGTGACCGGCATCTGGAACGACTTCCTGTTCGGTGTCGTCTACACTCGCCCCGACACATATCCGATGACGGTGCAGCTCAACAATATCGTCAACTCGGTGCAGGGCGTGAAGGAATACAACGTCAATATGGCCGCCACCATCCTGACCGGCCTCGTACCGCTCGTCGTCTACTTCGTTTCCGGCAAGCTCTTCGTGCGTGGCATCGCTGCCGGCGCGGTGAAAGGATGATGATGACAAGAATGGAAAATCCCAGTGTCTCGATCCAGGACCTGTCGCTGAATTTCGGCGCAGTGTCGGTGCTGGAGACGCTCAACATCGATGTCGCCGAGGGCGAGTTCATCGTGCTTCTCGGCCCGTCCGGCTGCGGCAAGTCGACCTTGCTCAACTGCATCGCCGGTCTGCTCGACGTTTCGGACGGCCGCATCTTCATCAAGGGCAAGAACGTCACCTGGGAGGAGCCCAAGGACCGTGGCATCGGCATGGTGTTCCAGTCCTATGCGCTCTACCCGCAGATGACTGTCGAGAAGAACCTGTCCTTCGGGCTGCGCGTTGCCGGCATCCCCAGGGACGAGATCGCCAAGCGCATCGCGCGGGCCGCAGAAATCCTGCAGATCGAGCCACTGCTGCAACGCAAGCCGTCGGCGCTTTCGGGCGGCCAGCGCCAGCGTGTGGCCATCGGGCGGGCGCTGGTGCGCGACGTCGACGTCTTCCTTTTCGATGAGCCGCTTTCCAATCTCGACGCCAAGCTGCGCGCGGAACTGCGTGTTGAAATCAAGCTGCTGCACAGCAAGCTGCAGAACACCATGATCTATGTCACCCACGATCAGATCGAGGCAATGACGCTGGCCGACCGTATCGCGGTGATGAAGGGCGGCGTGATCCAGCAGCTCGACGCACCGCAGACGATCTACAATCGCCCGGTCAACCGGTTCGTCGCCGGCTTCCTCGGTTCGCCGGCGATGAATTTCCTCGACGGCAGGCTGGAGAAGGACGATGGCAACTGGCACTTCGTCGCCGAGGATGTGCGGATCCCGCTTGCCACCTACGCTTTCGAAAAGGAGCCCGTGCCGGGGGCGGCCGTCTTCGGTATCCGGCCCGAGCATGTCGCGTTCAACAGCGGCGCTGGATGGCCTTTCACAGCCACGGCAAATGTCGTGGTCGTCGAACCCATGGGTTCCGACACGCTGGTCTGGCTGAAGCTCGGAAATCAGAATTTCACCGTGCGGGTGACATCTGAGCGCACGCCAAACAATGCCGACACGGTGAGCATCGGTTTTGACCCGATGCGCGCTTCGCTGTTCGACGCCGCCACGGGCAACCGCCTCTAATTCCCAAGAACTTCACCTCAAGCACATCCATCCCCAGAGAACGGACAGAGACGATGAACTGGTCATTCCAACTTTACAGCGCGCGAAATTTCCAACCTTGGAAAGGGGTGCTCAAGATGCTGGGCGAGCTCGGCTACGCGCAAGTCGAGGGGTTCGGCGGCGTCTATGACGACCCCAAGGCGTTTCGGGCCGAACTCGACAAGAACGGGCTCGCCATGCCGACCGGCCATTTCTCGATCGATGCGCTCGAGAAGGATTTCAATGGCGTGCGCAAAATCGCCGACGCGCTCGGCATCACGCTGCTCATCTGCCCCTATCTGGTCGCCGAGAGCAGACCAACCGACACGGCCGGCTGGCGCGGCTTCGGCGCACGCCTCGCCAAGGTCGGCGAGGCGGCTGGCAAAGCCGGCTACGGCTTTGCGTGGCACAACCATGATTTTGAGTTCAAGAAGCTTGCCGACGGCTCGATGCCGCAGGAGCACATCCTCGCGGCGGCACCCGACATCGGCTGGGAGATGGACGTGGCCTGGGTGGTGCGCGGCGGCGGCGATCCGCTGCCCTGGATCGAGAAGTATGGCAAACGTATCGTCGCCGTCCATGTCAAGGACATTGCTAAGCCTGGCGAGGGCGTTGACGAGGACGGCTGGTCCGATGTCGGCCACGGCACGATCGACTGGGCCGGCCTGATCAAGGCGCTGCGCGCCAAGAGTGCCGCCAAATACTACGTCATGGAACAGGATAATCCCAACGACATCGAGCGTTTCGCTCGCCGCTCGATCGCAGCCGCCAGGACCTATTAGGAGCAAATCAGCATGGCAAGAAAACTTGGGATCGGCGTTGTAGGCTGCGGCAACATTTCGAAAGCATATTTTTCGCTGGCGCCGCTGTTTCGCGGCATCGAGATGCGCGCCTGCGCGGATATCAACATGGATGCGGCCAAGGCGCGGGCGAAGGAGTTCAAGCTGCGCGCCGAGACGGTCGAAGGGCTGCTCAAGGCCGGCGACATCGACATCATCGTCAATCTCACCATTCCGGCGGTGCACTACGAGGTATCGAAACAGATCCTTGATGCCGGCAAGCACGTCTATTCGGAAAAGCCGTTCGTGCTGTCGGTCATGGAAGGGCTCGATCTGAAGAAGCTGGCCGAGAGAGACGGACTGCGCATCGGCTCGGCGCCGGACACTTTCCTCGGTGGCGCGCACCAGCTTGTCCGCAACCTGATCGACACCGGCAAGCTCGGCAAGATCACCAGCGGCACATGCCATGTGATGAGCCATGGGATGGAGCATTGGCACCCCAATCCGGACTTCTTCTTCCAGCCTGGCGCCGGTCCGGTGCTCGATATCGGACCCTATTACATCACCAATCTGATCCAGCTGATCGGACCGGTGAAGCAGGTGGCAGCCTTTGCTTCGATCCCGAAGACAGAACGCACGATCTCGTCCAAGCCTCGCGCGGGCGAAAAAATCCTGGTCGCCACGCCGACGACGATTCACGGCCTGATGGAGTTCGAGAATGGCGCCGTGGTGACGCTCAATACCAGCTGGGACGTGTGGAGCCATGGCCACGCGCCGATGGAACTCTACGGCGAGTTGGGCACGGTGTTTTTGCCGGATCCGAACTTCTTCGGCGGCGACGTTCGTTTTACCGACGCCGCCAAGCCGGTCAAGAAGCTGCCGAAATGGAAGCATCCGTTCGGCGTGGCCAACCAGATGCATTCGCACGGCATGATGGCCAACTATCGCACCGCCGGTCTCGCCGACATGGCGCTGGCGATTGCGGAAGGCCGGCCGCACCGGTGCTCGATGGAGCTGGCGCTGCATGCCGTGGATGTGATGACCGGCATGTTGCGGTCGGGCGCGAGCGGAAAGTTCGTTGCCATGCAGACCACCTGCGAACGCCCTGCGGCACTGGGCGTCAAGGATGCGGAAGCGCTCTTGGCGAAGAAGAAAGGGCTCCTGGCGAAGAAGAAATAGGGCAAGCGCTTCAGTGATTGCGACACTTGTTGTTTACCGTCGACCCCTCTCCCCATAGAAACGGCGAGACGCTAAGGGTGAGGGGCAGAGCCGACTCACCCTTTTTTGCGGTGGCAACTGCCGGGCTCGCTTTGATCTAAAGGATTTCCCAATGCCCTATGTGCCCGCCGAAAACCGCTACGAGAAAATGATCTACAATCGCTGCGGGCGATCCGGCCTGAAATTGCCGGCGATCTCGCTCGGCCTCTGGCACAATTTCGGTGACGACACGCCGCACCGGACCAAGCAGGCGATCGCGCGCAAGGCCTTCGATCTCGGCATCACGCATTTCGACCTCGCCAACAATTACGGCCCGCCGCCCGGTTCGGCTGAGACAGCTTTCGGCGAAATCCTGCGGACGGATTTCTCCTCCTATCGCGACGAGCTGATCATCTCGACCAAGGCCGGCTACGAAATGTGGGCCGGACCTTATGGTGAATGGGGCGGGCGCAAATATGTGCTGGCCAGCCTCGACCAGAGCCTGAAGCGGATGGGGCTCGACTATGTCGACATCTTCTATTCGCACCGTTTCGATCCCGATACTCCGCTGGAAGAAACGATGGGTGCGCTCGATCATGCGGTGCGCTCGGGTAAGGCGCTTTATGCCGGCATCTCTTCCTACAATTCGCAGCGCACGCGCGAGGCCGCCGACATTTTGAAGCAGCTCGGTACGCCTTGCGTCATCCATCAGCCGAGCTATTCGATGCTCAACCGATGGGTCGAGGACGATGGTCTGCTCGATACGCTGGAGGGGCTCGGCGTCGGTTCGATCGTGTTCACGCCGCTGGCGCAAGGCATGCTGACCGACAAATATCTCGGCGGCATCCCTGAGGGCAGCCGCGCCAGCCAAGGCAAGTCGCTGAGGCCGACCTTCATCAACGACAAGACCATCGCCAACATCAAGGCGCTGAACGCGATTGCCGGCCGCCGCGGCCAGACGCTGGCGCAGATGGCGCTGGCCTGGGTGCTGCGCAAGGGCAGGGTGACCTCGGCGCTGATCGGCGCCAGCCGGCCGGAACAGGTCGAGGATTGCGTCGGCGCGCTGAAGGCGCTCGACTTCAGCGATGCCGAGCTCGCCGAGATCGACACCTACGCGCGCGAAGCCGACATCAATCTGTGGGCCGCCTCCGCCGAGCGCAAGGGTCCGCCGCGGAAGTGATCCGCCACGGAAGTGATCCGCCACGGAAGTGATTGGCAACGCATAACCGAACGGTACGGCGGGAACTGCTCCCGCCGTTTTTATTTACTCGGCCCGCCAATGTCTGCTTCGAAATTTGAGCCTGCCCGGAGTTGGCTGGCTTCTGGGCCATGCCGGTACAGAAACAGTAGCAAAAAGGCCCGTTCGTCGCTATCTGGATAGAACTGAAGCCGCTTGCATGCGGAAATGTCGTGCACCGGCGCAAAACGGGTTGGAAACAGGATCATGGCGGCAAGGGATGTGCTGACGAAAAACCAGCTGTGCGTGCTCGAGAAACTCGAGGCCGCCAGCGGGCCGCTCAGCGCCTATACATTGCTCGACCAGCTTCGCGAGCGGGGTTTTCGCGCACCGCTGCAGGTCTATCGCGCGCTCGACACGCTGGTTAAGTCCGGTTTCGTGCACAGGCTCGAAAGCCTCAATTCCTTTGTCGCCTGCGCCGAGCCGCACGACCACAGCCATTCGATGACCGCCTTTGCTATCTGCGACACATGCGGGCAGGTGACCGAATTTTCCGACCATGATGTCGGACACCGGCTCGATGAGTGGGTGCGCTCGACCGGCTTTGCCGCCAAGAAGGCAGTGATCGAATTCCGCGGTACCTGTGCCAAATGCCTGGCCGAGGCGGCCTGAGGCTACGTTCTACTTCAGCGGCAGCGTTGTGGTGTTTTCGAACTCGTTCAAGAAAGTCTCATAGACCACGTACCGCGTGCTCCTATGTGCCAGCTGCTCGACCAGCAGAGGTTTCACCTCGTCCTGCCAGGATAGTTTGCCAAGTCCTGAGCCGATTTTCGGCAAGGCAATGGATTCTACCGAGTTGCTGTCGGCCCATTTAGCAAGCCCGCGAATTGCTTTGCGTAGATAGGGAAGTGTGGCGTGGTACATATCCGGTTGCGTTGCTAAATAGATGAATCCTGGTTGGTCGCCGTCTGGCTCTAACGTCCAAAGCTGACCACCTGTAAACTTGCCGGTCCGAGCGTGTTTTTTGAACGCGGCCTGCACATTTGGCCACTTCCGCGAAATCTTCAGTGCAAGTCCAGTACCAAGGCCCTCTTGATTGCCTTCTGCCACGCCTTGGGCGATGTAGTTTTCCTCTGCTGCAAGCAGGTCTCCAGCGACAAAAACGATCATCGCACCTTCAATGAGCCTCTTCCCAATTGTCGGCGGCGCGGGCATCGACATGCAGCGGCACCGACATCGACACCGCCGGCATCGCAGCGTTCTCCATCACATGGCGCACGACGGGGATCGTCGCCTCGACCTCCGCTTCGGCCGTCTCGAAGACCAGCTCGTCATGCACTTGCAGCAGCATACGGGCGGAAAGCTTCGCCTTTTCCAACGCATCGTCCATGCGTATCATGGCGCGGCGGATGATGTCGGCCGCGGTGCCCTGCAGCCGCGCGTTGATCGAGGCGCGCTCGTTGAAGGCACGGACTGACGGGTTTGACGACCGTATCTCCGGATAGTGGATGCGGCGGCCGAAGATCGTTTCGACGAAGCCGTATTCGCGGGCATAGGCTTTGGTCGCGTCGATATAGTCGCGGATGCCCGGGAAGCGTTCGAAATATTTCTTGATATAGGCGCCGGCCTCTTCGCGCGGGATCGACAGCTGGTTGGCGAGACCAAAGGCGGAAATGCCGTAGATGATGCCGAAATTGATCGCCTTGGCGCGGCGGCGTATCTCCGAGGGCATGCCCTCGACCGGCACGTTGAACATCTCCGACGCGGTGATGGCGTGGATGTCGGCGCCGTCGGCGAAGGCCTGTTTGAGCTGCGGAATCTCGGCGACATGGGCGAGCACGCGCAGCTCGATCTGGCTGTAGTCGGCGGAAACCAGCTTGTTGCCCTTGTCGGCGATGAAGGCCGTCCTGATCTTCCGCCCCTCGATGGTGCGTACCGGAATGTTCTGCAGATTGGGATCGGAGGACGACAGCCGTCCCGTCGTTGTCGCGGCAAGGGCGTAGGAGGTGTGGACGCGCTTCGTATCGGGATGGACGAAACCGGGCAGTGCGTCGGTATAGGTCGATTTCAATTTGGTCAGCTGGCGCCAGTCGACGATCTTGCGCGGCAGCTCGTGGCCTTCGGCGGCGAGGTCTTCCAGGAGCTGCGCCGAGGTCGACCATTGGCCGGTCTTGGTTTTGGAGCCGCCGGGCAGGCCCATCCTGCCGAACAGGATGTCGCCGAGCTGTTTTGGCGAGCCGATATTGATGCGCTCGCCGACGAGCTGATAAATTTCATCCTCCAGCCGCGCGGCGCCCTGTGCCAGTTCGCCGGAGAGCCGCGACAGGATCTGCCGGTCGACGGAGATGCCGCGCTGCTCCATCCTTGCCAGCACCGGCACCAGCGGCCGTTCCAGCCGCTCGTAGACCGAGACGAGGCCCTTGGCGGCAAGCCGTGGCTTCAGCACCCGCCAGAGCCTGAGCGTCACATCGGCGTGCTCCGCGGCATAGGCCGTTGCCTTGTCGATGTCGATCTGGTCGAAGCCGACGAAGCTTCTTCCAGAGCCGGCCAGATCCTTGAGGGCAATGGTCGAGTGGCCGAGCCACTTTTCCGACAGAGCCGCCATGCCGTGGCCGCCTGACGTGCCTGCGTCGAGCACGTAGGAAATCAGCATGGTGTCGTCGAAGGGGGCGACATCGATTCCGTGGCGGCTCATGACGACGAGGTCGTATTTCAGCTCCTGCACGATCTTGAGAACCGACTTGTCCTCCAGCAACGGCTTCAGAATGCCAAGCGCCTCACGGATCGGGATCTGGTTTTCGACCACTCCGCCGCCGAGCAGGTCGCCGTTGCCGCTTTTGTGGGCGAGCGGAACATAGGCGGCGCGACCGGGCGCGGTGGCTATGGACAGGCCGATCAGCTCGGCCTGCATCGGATCGGCTGACGTGGTCTCGGTGTCGAAGGCAACGATGCCGGTCTCCATCGCCTCGGCCACCCATGCCCTCAGCACCGCTGTGTCGCGGATGGAGACGTAAGCGCTGGTGTCGATCTTGCTGCCAGTGGCGTCCTCGAAGCGAAGCGCCGAGAGAAGCGAAGGGGTGTCACCTTCCTTGGGTTCCACCTTGATGGTGGCCGGCACTGCTTCCCCGGCTTCGTCTGTCACTGTCTCTGCCGCTCTTTCGGCGGCTGCCGGCACTCCAAACCCGACATCGGGACCATGCGCGGTGTCGGCGCGCTCGATAATGACGGGAACGGGCTTGACATCAGCCGCTTCCGTTCCGGTCGCTTCCGCCACGCGGCGGGTCAACGAGGAGAATTCCATCGTCTTGAGAAAGCCGATCAGCCTTGGTCCGTCGGGCGGGTGCAACACGAAATCGTCGAGCCCGCCGATCCCCGGCACGTCGTTCTTCAGCGTCACCAGTTCACGCGAAATGCGCGCCTTATCGGCATTGGCAATGATCGATTCGCGCCGTTTGTCCTGCTTGATCTCGGCGGCACGGGCGAGCAGCGTATCGAGATCGCCGAACTGTTCCAGCAATTGGGCCGCTGTCTTCGGCCCGATGCCGGGCACGCCCGGCACATTGTCGACCGAATCACCGGTCAGCGCCTGCAGGTCGATCATCTTTTCCGGCGGCACGCCCCATTTCTCGATCACCTCGGGAACGCCGATTTGGCGGTCCTTCATCGGGTCGTACATGGCGACCGAAGGGCCGACCAGTTGCATCAGATCCTTGTCGGAGGAGATGATGGTGGTGTCGGCGCCGGCTTCGCAGGCAAGCCGGCAATAGGTGGCGATCAGGTCGTCGGCTTCGTAGCCTTCTGTCTCGAGGCAGGGCAGGTTGAAGGCCCTGGTCGCCTGCCGGATCAGGCCGAACTGCGGGATCAAATCTTCCGGCGGTGCCGAGCGGTTGGCCTTGTATTCGGGGTAGAGGTCGTTGCGGAAGGTTTTCGACGAATAGTCGAAGATGACGGCGAAATGCGTCGGCACGATGCCGACATCGGTGTTGCGGGCGTCCTGCGTCAGCTTCCACACCATGTTGCAGAAGCCGAGCACGGCACTGGTCGGCAGCCCGTCGGATTTGCGGGTCAGCGGCGGTAGTGCGTGATAGGCACGGAAGATGTAGCCGGAACCGTCGACAAGGAAGAGATGATCGCCTTTTTTCATGGGACGAAGGGATAGCGCGGCGCAGCGTCGTGGTCCATGCCAAAGGCGGCCTCAACCGCCGGTTCCGGCAACATCCCTGACAGTCGATCCGATCACGGGTATGTTACGAAAGTGTAATCTTCGTGCCCTTGAATCGCCACGTTCGGAGACACAGATAAGCGTCATCGGCATTTTTCGCCGAGGTCCGGAGCAAGGCCCGTCCCCCGCCTATCCCGGACACTTGCGGCAGCCTATCCCCCCTCTCCGGGCTGCCGCATCGTTTCGAGTAAAGGCCGCCGTGGTTCCCCTCCACCACGGCGGCATTTTTTTGCCTTTCGACGCCCGTGGTCCAACGACCGCCGGCTTTTCGTTTCTGCCTTGCGGCTTTAGGGTTGCCGCGCAGAATCGAAAGGCTTGATAAAAATGTCCGGAATTTCTCCCGTCCTAGATCGTCTCGACAAAAACCTCGACGAGAGCCTGGAACGCCTGTTTGGCCTGCTCAGGATCAAGTCGATCTCGACCGATCCGAGCTATGCCGCCGATTGCCGCAAGGCGGCGGAATGGCTGGTGGCGGAGCTCAAGCTGATCGGCTTCGACGCCAGCGTGCGTGACACGCCAGGTCATCCGATGGTGGTGGCGCACCATGACGGGCCGGCGGGCGCACCGCATGTCCTGTTCTATGGCCATTACGACGTGCAGCCGGTCGATCCGATCGAGCTCTGGGAAACCGACCCGTTCGCGCCTTCGGTGAAGGAGATCGAGCCCGGCCACCAGGTGATCACGGGACGTGGTTCGGCCGACGACAAGGGGCAGCTGATGACCTTCGTTGAGGCTTGCCGCGCCTGGAAGCAGGTGCATGGCGGGCTGCCGTGCCGCATCACGATCCTGTTCGAAGGCGAGGAGGAGTCCGGCTCGCCATCGCTGAAGCCGTTCCTCGAGGCAAATGCGGCCGAACTCAAGGCCGACTTTGCGCTTGTCTGCGACACTGGCATGTGGGATCGCGATACGCCGTCCATCTGCGTCGCGCTGCGCGGGCTGGTCGGCGAGGAGATCACGGTGAAGGCCGCCGACCGCGACCTGCATTCCGGTCTCTATGGCGGTGCTGCTGCCAATCCAATCCGCATCCTGGCCAGGATATTGGCCGACATCCACGACGAGGACGGCCATGTCACCATTCCGGGGTTCTATGACGGCGTCGAGGAGACGCCTTCGCAGATCCTGAAGTCATGGGAGGCGCTCGGCGAAACCGCCGAGACATTCCTTGGGCCTGTCGGCCTTTCGATTCCGTCCGGCGAACAGGGGCGCTCGGTGCTCGAACTCACCTGGGCGCGGCCGACGGCCGAGTTCAACGGCATTATCGGCGGCTATACCGGCAAGGGGTTCAAGACGGTGATCGCGGCGGAAGCCTCGGCAAAAGTGTCCTTCCGCCTCGTCCACAAGCAGAATCCCCAGAAGATCCGCGCCGCTTTCCAGGCCTTCGTCAGGGAGCGCATCCCGGCCGACTGCTCAGTCGATTTCCACCCGCATGGCGGCTCGTCGGCGATCCAGCTTTCCTACGACTCGCCGTTTCTCGCCAAGGCTAAGGACGCGCTGTCCGACGAATGGCCGAAACCGGCAGTGACGACGGGAAGCGGCGGCTCGATCCCGGTGGTCGGCGATTTCCAGACCTATCTCGGTATCGAATCGTTGCTGGTCGGTTTCGGGCTCGACGATGACCGCATCCATTCGCCGAACGAGAAGTACGAGATGAGTTCATTCCACAAGGGCCAGCGCTCCTGGGCGCGCATTCTCGATGCGCTGACACGCTGAGGGGGCGAGAATTCAACTTTCTGTTGATTTTTCATCGGATCGCGGCAAGGACGGGCTAGAGCGACGTGCGTCCAGCCGCGACCGGAGAATACGATGAGCGATATCCGCTTCCATAAGAACGACCTGCCGGGGCTCTTGCACTACGACGTCGGGGCGGTCGCCATCGACACAGAGACGCTGGGGCTCAATCCGCATCGCGACCGGCTTTGCGTTGTGCAGATCTCGCCGGGCGACGGTTCCGCCGACGTCATCCAGATCGCGCCCGGCCAGAAGAAGGCGCCAAACCTCGTCAGCCTGCTCAAGAACCGCAGCATAACCAAGCTGTTCCATTTCGGCCGTTTCGATCTCGCCGTGCTCTACAACGCCTTCGGCGTCATGCCGGAGCCAGTGTTCTGCACCAAGATCGCCTCGCGGCTTACCCGAACCTATACCGACCGGCACGGGCTGAAGGACATCTGCTTTGAGCTTCTCGGCGTCAGCCTGTCGAAAGCGCAGCAGTCATCGGACTGGGCAGCGGAGACGTTATCGCCCGAACAACTCGAATACGCCGCCTCCGACGTGCTCTATCTGCACCAGCTGCGCGATGTGCTGACAGCGCGGCTTGCGCGCGACAACCGGACCAGGGAGGCCGAAGCCTGCTTCCGCTTCCTGCCGACGCGTGCGAAACTCGACCTGATGGGCTGGGATGAGGCAGACATCTTCGCCCATAGCTAAGGCGGAACCTGGTGTTCGCCGCGACGTTCTGTCGGTCCGTGGAGGGATGAAATGGCTGCCAGAAAACCAATCGAAACAGCACCCAAGGATGGCTCCAAGGTCACCGTCTACTGGAAGGACAGCGACGGCGTGATGAACGAATCCATCGCGCAGTACCGGTCGCTCGACCGGCTGAAAGCGGCCGGCGGCGACTGGGACGAGAACGACACCGGCTGGTGGGCCTATACGGACGGTCATACGCAAAGGAAGGTCGAGCCGATCAGCTGGCGGCCTGCATCCGGGGATGGCGACGACGAATGACGCCGCTGGCGGCGCCGGCTCCTTTCCAATAGGTTGGACATGTTGCAGTCGGAGGTCGATTCGGAGCTCTCTGCTCCGCGACCATTCGCTCGGGAGGGATCTGCAATGGGTACTGAGAGCCTGCTTGTCTTCATCATCATCGGTGCCATCGCCGGCTGGCTCGCCGGCCTGATCGTCAAGGGTTTCGGCCTCGGCCTGGTCGGCAATATCGTCGTCGGCATCGTTGGTGCCTTAATTGCCGGCTGGCTCTTCCCAAGGATGGGGTTCGCCATAGGCGGCGGTATATTTGCCTCCATCATCCACGCCACGATCGGCGCGGTGATCCTGCTCGTGCTGATCAAACTGGTGAAGCAGGCCTGATCCTCGAAGCACATCAAGGCGCGCCATGAAGCAGAACATGCTCTATCTCATCATCGGCGCGCTCGTCGTCGTGGTCATCGCGCTCGGCGTCTATGTCTATCGCGAGCAAACCAGGCCGAAGGGCGTGGAACTCAAGATCGACGACAAAGGCATTTCGATCCAGCAGAACTGAGCGGCGTTGGGTTGGCGGCAAAGGTGCCGATGACCTGCCTCATCGGGTCGAAAATTGAGCGCCAAGGCAGGCCGCTCCATCCTTCGATGCACCCGGAGAGAAGCCAACCTGGATACGGAATAAGAGTGACGTATCGACACATCCGCGGTATGATCTTGGTACAGGGAGTTTGGGGCCAACCCACCTACTATTAGGAGGTTGCCATGAGGCACCAAACACTGGACCAACTGCATACGGTGGCAAAGGTACACAGAGACCCAACACCTCCTAGAATGGACCGAATCCAGCGTCTCGAACGTTGGTCAAAACTTCTAGAACGGCAGCCCAGCCGACTCCTTACCGCACTTATCGGGACCGAATATCGTTCGTCGCCGGAGCGCGAAAACATGCGTGGCGAAGGCTCGCCAATATCGGTTGCCTTCGAGGATCCGATTCTGCGCGATGAGGGGCTGAAAGACGACACTTATGGCGAAGCAAAGCGTTTCTTCGAACTGACCGACGATCAGCTCCACGAAATTGTCTGCTACTGCCATGTGGGCGAGACGATGCAATCATCCTGGGCAGCGCTTTCCGTTCGTGATGCGATCGACTAACGCATGATCCACCAAGGTGAATGACTTTGGTGGCAAGGTCATGCGCAGATTCAACGGTTTAGAACGCGATCGAACGCAAGCGACGGTGACTGAGCGGTTGATGCTGAAATACGAGAAGGCCGCCTCGCGAGGGAAAGGCCGTCTCGCGAGGGACGCCATTGTTGCAAACCGCCAGAAGCAAGGAACGCAGCGGTGACGTCCCGCAACGCATTGAATTAACTTCGAACCATTTAACCCGCCCTTAAATCGCCGCATCTACTCTTCACCCGAACGCCATGGAGCGATGTGCGTCCGTTCGGACGCACAGAGTACGCTCTTAGACTTTGAAGCTTCGCATCGTGTTTCCGAAAATCGCGATTTTCGGGCCGATGCGATAGGCATCGGGACATACAGCACAGCGCATGGCGAACCGCAGAGACAGCCGCATCGAACCCAGCTTCGAGGGACCGCCACGGGCGAAATCCTCGGCCGGTTTTTCTGTGAGCGAGGAGGATCGCGTCGTGCCGAGCAACCGCAAGACCTCTGCAAAGCGCCAACCGGCCCGGACAAAATCGTCGCGTCGCGGACGTGGCAAAAGCCGGCGCGGCCTGTTCGGCGTGCTCGGCCGGTTGGCCTACTGGTGCTTCGTGCTGGCCATCTGGGGCGGCATCGCCAGCGCAGGCATCGTCGTCTATTACGGTGCGAAAATGCCGGCGGCCACCACCTGGGCCATTCCCGACCGCGCGCCCAATATCAGGATCGTCTCCGTCGAAGGAAAACTGCTCGCCAATCGCGGCATGAGCGGCGGCGAAGCTGTCGGCCTGCATGAAATGTCAGCCTATATTCCCGAGGCCGTCATCGCCATCGAAGATCGCCGCTTCTATTCGCATTTGGGCATCGATCCGATCGGTCTGTCCAGAGCCATGGTCGCCAACGTTCTCGGCGGGCGTTTTTCGCAGGGCGGCTCGACGCTGACCCAGCAATTGGCGAAAAACCTGTTCCTGACGCCTGATCGCACGCTGGAACGCAAGGTGCAGGAAGTGCTTCTGGCGCTGTGGCTCGAGCACAAGCACACCAAGGACCAGATCCTCGAAATGTACCTCAACCGGGTCTATTTCGGCTCCGGCGCCTATGGTGTCGAAGCGGCCTCGCGCCGCTATTTCGGCAAGAGCGCACGCGATGTCACGCTGCCTGAGGCGGCACTCCTCGCTGGCCTGTTGAAAGCGCCGTCGCGTCTGTCTCCGGCGCGTGACCCGAAGGCGGCCGAGCAGCGCTCGCAGCTCGTTCTCGCCGCCATGCGCGACGAAGACAAGATCAGCGCTAAGGAACTGACCACGGCGATGAGCGCGCCGGCGTCGCGGGTGGCATCCTACTGGACGGGCTCGGAAAACTACGTCGCTGACACCATCGTGGAAGAACTGCCCGACCTGATCGGCGATGTGCGGGGCGACATCATCGTCGACACCACCGTCGACCTCACGCTGCAGAAGCTCGCCGAACAATCGATCCGCCGGCTGATCGACGAGAGCGGAAAGAAGCTCAATGCCAGCCAGGGTGTGCTGGTGTCGATCGACAATTCCGGGGCGGTACGTGCCATGGTCGGCGGCTATGATTATTCGACCAGCCAGTTCGACCGCGCCTCGGAGGCCCGCCGCCAGCCGGGCTCGGCGTTCAAGCCGTTCGTTTACATGGCGGCGCTGGAAGCCGGCCGCACACCAGACAGCGTGCGCAATGACGCGCCGATCAGAATAGGCAAATGGACGCCAACCAATTACGGCGGCAAGTATTTCGGCAAGGTGACGCTGGCGACGGCGCTGGCGAAGTCGCTGAACTCGGTGGCTGCCCAGTTAACCATGGAAGTCGGCCCTGACGCGGTGGTCGAGGCGGCGCATCGCATGGGCATCCAGTCCGACCTCACGGCCAACACCTCGATCGCGCTCGGCACCTCTGAAGTGACGCCGCTGGAACTGACGTCGGCCTATGTCCCCTTCGCCAATGGCGGCTACCGCCCGGACGTACATTTTATCCGCCGCGTGACGACAGCCGGCGGCAAGGTGCTCTACGACAACAATGGTGGCGGCGCCCCGCGCGTCATCAAGCCCAAGATCGTCGGGATGATGAATTCTATGATGACCGGCACTGTCGAAATCGGCACTGCCAGGAAGGCGGCCTTTGCCTGGCCGGCCGCCGGCAAGACCGGCACCAGCCAGAATTCGCGCGACGCCTGGTTCATCGGCTACACCGCCAATCTCACCACCGGAGTCTGGTTCGGCAATGACGATGGCGGTCCGATGAAGAAGGTCACCGGCGGCGCGCTGCCGGCGCAGGCCTGGCATGAATTCATGGTCGCCGCTCATGAAGGCGTGCCGGTGCGGCCGCTGCCTGGAACATGGAGGTCGACGCCCGCGGATAAGATCGTGCAGGACGAAATACCGTCCAACGCGGCGCAACCGGCCCCGGTGCCGTCCGCTTCGGTTGGCCAATCCGCGCCGACCGCCCAAAAAGCGTCGCCGCCTCGCGCCGTGCGTCCCGCCGAAACGGTTGATGCCGCAGGCTTTGGCGTGCCGGGCGGTGGCGGCACCACCGCATCGATCAAGCGCCCGGTGCCGCCTGGCGATGTCGGCGGCCCGGTCAAGAAGCGGCAGACCTCGATCTTCGACATCCTCACCGGCGGCTGACCCCTCGTCATCGCTGCCGTGTTCCGCTACATCTCCGGGTTAAAAGTGCTAGAGCGTACTTTGTGCGCCCAAAGGGACGCACGTCGCCCTAAAGAGATCGCGAATGGCCGAAACCGACACCAGAAAGACAATCGTGCTGACCGGCGCCAGCCGCGGCATCGGCCATGCCACGGTCAAGCGCTTTTCGCGCGAAGGCTGGCGCGTCATCACTTGCTCGCGCCAGGCCTTTGCCGACGACTGCCCGTGGCCGGCCGGTCCGGAAGACCATATCAAGGTCGATCTCGCCGACCAGGAGGATGTCGGCATCGCGATCTCGGAAATCCGCCATCGGCTGGAGGCGCATGGCGGCCAGCTTCATGCGCTGGTCAACAATGCCGGCATCTCGCCGAAGCTCAAGGACGGCAACAGCCGCATGAATTCGATCGACACGCCGATGCATGTCTGGCGCGACGTGTTCCAAGTCAATTTCTTCGCGCCGATCATGCTGGCGCGGGGATTATTTAGGGAATTGGCGTCGGCCAAAGGCTCGATCGTCAATGTCACCTCGATCGCCGGTACCCGCGTGCATCCCTTCGCCGGCACCGCCTATGCGACGTCGAAAGCCGCGCTCGGCTCGCTGACGCGGGAAATGGCGCACGATTTCGGCCCGCACGGCATCCGCGTCAACGCCATCGCACCGGGCGAGATCGATACGGCGATCCTGTCGCCGGGCACGGAAAAGATCGTCGAGACGATCCCGCTGCGGCGGCTGGGGACCACGGCGGAAGTCGCCGACATCATCTTCTTTCTGTGCTCGCAGCAGGCGTCCTATGTGACGGGCTCGGAAATCCACATCAATGGCGGCCAGCACGTGTAAGCGAACGCCGGCGATCGAGGTCTAAGTAATCGGTGCTTTCGGCTCTTCGGCCGCCTCTGTCTTGCCTTCCATCACCTCTTCCACAATCCCACGCGCGATCTCGCGCTCACCCATGATGACCGTGTCGGCTCCGAGCCCCTTGAGATGCTCGACCTCGGCATCGGAATGGGCGCGGGCAATGACGTTGATCTTCGGGTTGGCGGCGCGGGCGCGCAGCACGATCTGTCCCGCCTCGAAGGCGTTGGGGATGGCGAGGATCAGCCGCTTCGCGCCCTCGGGATTGGAAGCAGCGAACACCTCGCTATTCGCGGCGTTGCCGGACACGGTTTCGATGCCGTCGTCCCTGAGCTTCGCCAGCGTCGTGTCGGCATCCTCGATGACGAGGAAGGGCAGGGCGGCCTTCTTCAATGACGCGCCGACGAGACTGCCGACGCGGCCATAGCCGACCAGGATGGAATGGCCGGTAAGCGCTGTCCTGGGCGGCGGGCCGTCCTCTTTCACGGGTGCCGCAACCGAAGCCAGCTGGCCTGGCTCCGTCGCGGGGCCGATCGGCTTTGCCTGGTCGAGCGAAGCCGTCTTGCCGGCGCGCCTTTCCAGCCAGGGTTTCATCCAGTCGACGGCAAGGAACATCAGCGGGTTGAGGACGATCGACAGGATAGCACCGGCGAGGATGAGGTCGCGTCCTTGTTCGGGCAGCAGCTTCAGCCCGACGCCGAGCTCGGCCAGAATGAACGAGAATTCGCCGATCTGGGCAAGGCTTGCCGAAATCATCAACGCGGTCGCGATCGGATAGCGGAAGGCGACGACGATGCCGAAGGCCGCCAGCGATTTGCCGATGACGATGATGGCCAGTGTCGCCAGGATCGGCCAGCCATTGCTGATCAGGCTGAACGGGTCGAACAGCATGCCGACCGAAACGAAGAACAGCACGGAAAAGGCGTCGCGCAGCGGCAGCGATTCCTCGGCGGCTCGATGGCTGAGCGCGGATTCGCTCATGATCATGCCGGCGAAGAAAGCGCCCAGCGCCAGTGAGACGCCGAATAGCTTGGCGGCGCCGAAGGCGACGCCGAGCGCGATGGCCAGCACCGCCAGCCGGAACAATTCACGCGAACCGGTATGGGCGACGTAGTGCAGGATCCAGGGGATGACACGGCGGCCCACCACCAGCATGACGACGACAAAGGCGGCGACCTTGGCCAGCGTGATGCCGACGACACTCCAGATGCCGTAGCTGGCCGGCAGCGACAGCAGGCTGCTATGGGTCTCCCCTTGCTGCTGGCCGCCCAGCACGCCAGCCAACGCCGGCAAAAGCACCAGCGCCAGCACCATGGCCAGATCCTCGACGATCAGCCAGCCGACGGCGATGCGGCCGCGCTCCGTCTCGATCAGCCGCCGCTCCTGCAACGCACGCAACAGCACCACGGTCGAGGCGACGGAAAGCGCCAGCCCGAAGACCAGCCCCGCGCCCATCGACCAGCCGAGCATCCAGGCAAGAGCGGCGCCGAGCGCTGTCGCGAAGCCGATCTGCACGATGGCGCCGGGCACGGCGATGGCGCGGACCGACAACAAATCCTTCAGCGAGAAATGCAGGCCGACGCCGAACATCAACAGGATCACGCCGATTTCGGCCAGTTCATTGGCGAGGCCGGCATCGGCGACGAAGCCCGGCGTGTTAGGCCCGACCAGCACGCCAGCGATGAGGTAACCGACCAGCGGCGGGATGCGGAAGCGATTGGCAATTGCGCCGAAGACGAAAGCCAGCCCCAAACCGGCGACAATGGTGGCGATAAGGGGCGTGTCATGCGGCATGGTCTATGGAGCGCCTTTCAAAAATCACGATGTCGGATATGCACCGCCGGAAGCAGCCGCCTTTGCAATATGGCGGCTCGGATGGTCGAGGCAACCCGCAAATGCCATGAAATCGACGACAGGGATGACAGGAGGCGAGCCGCCTCGGGCTGGCAATGGTTGCTCGAAAAAAGAAGGGGATTGCTGCAAAAAGGAAGGGGCCTGCGCGCCCGATGCCCGCGATCAGGCCGCCTGCAGCAGGTTTTCGATGTCGACGATGGTGTGATTGGTCAGCGTCTTCGAAATTTCCACTGTGATTTTCTCGGCGACTTCCTTGTGCAGTTTTCGACGCATGTCGCCCAGCACCTGCGGCGGTGCGATCAGCACCATCTCCTTGAAGGCGCCGCGATGCGCGAGCTTGTACAGCCGCTCGGCAATTTCGTCGGCGAAACGCTCCTTGCCGAGACGATGCCAGTCGGTGTCCTCGACTGCGCTGCGGTGGACGGAAGGGCCGTCGCTGTAGCGGCCGGGGCGGTCCGAACCTTGCTCACGCGTCGCCGGATTTGCCTGTTCCATTTCCTGCACGACCTGAAGGTCGGGATATTGGGTGTCGCCACGGTTCTCGAGGAACAGCGCCTTCTCGCCGTCGGCCACTACGATCCACAGTCCGCGTTTCAGCTTGAGGTTATTCACGGAGCGCTCCTTTTTTCTGTTTTTCATGGCTTTCTAGGCCCGTCTCTGGAGCCATTGCCGCGGCTGAACAGCCAAGCTCGGATTCGCAGGGCAAACGCGCGCCGACGCAGGAATGTTCCGGTGTTCAGCGCATCGCAGCTTTAGTCTACTAGATTCCTAGAATTTAGAAAAAAGTGTTTTGTAATATACCTCGCTTGTCGCTAGAACCGCGATAGATCAAGGCTCGCAACAGCGGCTTGGATCCGCTCCACTCGTGGCTGTGGAATTTTTTTCTCCTGCCTTTGGTGCTTGCGGAAAAGCGATTGCTTCGCACGAAGCGATGCGCGAGTGCGTTCCTTCTGCTTTTTCGCGCTCGCGCGTAGAACTGCCAGCGTATTCAGGATTCCGCTCGCCATGCCGCAGGCCACCGCCAAGCTCAACGCCTTTCCCGTATTCATGCGGGTCGAGGGCGAAGCCGTGGCCATCGTCGGCGGCGGCGAGGAGGCTCTGGCCAAGGCGCGGCTGATCGGCCAGTCGAGCGCCGTGCTGCGCATCATAGCCGATGCCGCCGAGGCCGAGTTGCTGGCCTTCATCGCCGCGAATGGTGCCATCCACATTGCTGCCGCCTACGATGCCGCGCATCTCGAAGGCGCGGTCATGGCGTTTGCCGCCAGCGGCAATGAGGCGCTCGACCGCCGGGTTGCCGAAGATGCGCGCCGGATGGGCATTCCGGTCAATGCCGTCGACCGGCCGGAGCTGTGCGATTTCTTCACCCCAGCGCTGGTCAACCGCGCGCCGGTCGCCATTGCCATCGGCACGGAAGGGGCCGGCCCGGTGCTTGCCCAGATGCTGCGCAGCCGCATCGACCGCATGCTGTCGCCGTCGCTCGGGCCGCTTGCTTCGCTTGCCGCCTCGTTACGCGGCACCGCTGAGAGATTGCTGCCGAAAGGCAATGCCCGTCGGCGCTTCTGGAGCGACTTTTTCGGCGGCGCGCCGGCCCGCGCCATGGCGGCCGGCCAGCTTTCGCAGGCGCATGATGCCGCCGTTGACCTGTTGCTTTCGAACGCGCCGGCATCGGGCCACATTGCCCTGGTTGGCGCGGGTCCCGGCGCCGAAGACCTGCTGACGTTGCGCGCCCACCGCCTGCTGATGGAAGCCGATGTCATCGTCCATGACGCACTCGTGCCGGAGACGATCGTCGCCATGGGCCGCCGCGACGCCGAGCGTCTGCCGGTGGGCAAACGCAAGGGCTGCCATACCAAGAGCCAGGCCGAAATCAACGCGCTGCTGATTGAACTCGGCCGCGACGGCAAGCGCGTCGTGCGGCTGAAATCCGGCGATCCGCTGGTGTTCGGCCGGGCGGGCGAGGAAATGGCGGCGCTGCGCGATGCCGGCATCGCTTATGAGGTGGTTCCTGGCGTCACCGCGGCCTTCGCCGCCGCCGCCGATTTCGAGTTGCCGCTGACGCTGCGCGGCGTGTCGTCATCTATGGTGTTCACTACCGGCCATGACCTCAAGGGAAATTCGCTGCCTGACTGGGCCAAGCTCGCCATCTCCGGCGCAACGGTCGCCGTCTATATGGGCCGCTCAGTCGCGGCCGAGGTTGCCGGCCGGCTGATCGAGGCGGGCCTGTCGCCGGATACGGCGGTCGGCGTGGTCGAGAATGCCAGCCTTGCCAACCGCCGCCGTTTCCACGGCACGCTCGCCGACCTGCCGTCGCTTGAGGTCCGCGCCGACCTTACCGGCCCGGTCATGACGATCATCGGCGATGCAGTCGCCGGCGCCAACTTTGAACGTTCCGAGCCGCTCGCGGCACACAGGCATGAAGGCGCGGCCCAAACAGCCGCCGAAGGAGCTGAACGATGAAAGTTCTGACCGCAAACCGCCTGACCGACGGCGAAGCCGTCTGGTACGCCAACGGCGGCTGGGCCGAGATCATCGACAATGCCGATGTCGCCCATGATAAGGCGGCTGAAGACCGGCTGGAGGCGATCGGCGCCACGGCTTATGCCAACAACGAAGTGGTCGATGTTAATCTGATCGACGTGACCGTCGCCAATGGTGTGGTCGAGCCGGTCCGGCTGCGCGAAAAGATCCGCGCCGCCGGCCCGACCAACCGCAACGACCTGGGCAAGCAGGCCCGCCCGGAAGCCGCCCGGGCGGCGTAAACGACCACATTGATGAAACGGGCGGACTCGCCCGGAAAGACCAGACATGTACCGTTACGATGAGTTCGATCACGATTTCGTCCAGGCCCGCGTCGCCGAGTTCAGCGATCAGGTCGCGCGGCGGCTTGCTGGCGAGATCACCGAGGATCAGTTCCGGCCGCTGAGGCTGATGAACGGCGTCTACCTGCAATTGCACGCTTACATGCTGCGCATTGCGGTGCCTTACGGCACGCTGAACAGCAAGCAGCTGCGCATGCTCGGCCACATCGCCCGCAAATACGACAAGGGCTACGGCCATTTCACGACGCGCCAGAACATCCAGTTCAACTGGCCGGCGCTGTCGGACATCCCGGCGATCCTGGCCGATCTGGCGAGTGTGGAAATGCACGCCATCCAGACCAGCGGCAATTGCATTCGCAACGTCACCGCCGACCACTTTGCCGGTGCCGCCGCGGACGAGGTCGCCGATCCGCGCCCCTATGCGGAAATCCTGCGCCAATGGTCGTCGGTGCATCCGGAGTTCTCGTTCCTGCCGAGAAAATTCAAGATCGCGGTGACCGGGGCCGAGCGCGACCGCGCCGCCATCCAGACGCATGACATCGGCCTGCATTTGAAGAAAAACGCTGCCGGCGAACTCGGTTTTGCGGTCTATGTCGGCGGCGGTCAGGGCCGTACACCGATGATCGCCAAGAAGATCCGCGACTTCCTGCCCGAGGCGGACCTTCTGTCCTACTGCACGGCGATCCTGCGCGTTTACAACCTCTACGGCCGCCGCGACAACAAATACAAGGCGCGCATCAAGATCCTCGTCCACGAGACCGGTGTCGAGGAGATCACCCGTCAGGTCGAGGCCGAATGGCAGGAGCTGAAAGAGGCGGATCTGAAGCTGCCGGAAGCCGACATCCGCGCCATCGATGCCTATTTCGCGCCGCCGGCGCTGGCCGACCGGCCGGAAGGCGACGAGGTGGTCAAGCTTGCCCGCCTCGATTCCAAGAGCTTTTCGGAATGGCTCGATCAGAACGTGGTGACCCACCGCCATCCTGATTATGCCGCCGTGACCATTTCGCTCAAGGGCATCGGCGAAGCGCCAGGCGATGCCTCCGACAGCCAGATGGAAGCGGTCGCCGACCTTGCCGAGAAATATGCCTTCGACGAGTTGCGCGTCAGCCACGAGCAGAACCTGATCCTGCCGCATGTTGCGCGCGCAGACCTCAAGGCGGTCTATGACGCTCTGGTCGACATCGGACTGGCGACGGCCAATTCCAACCTGATATCAGACATCATCTCCTGCCCCGGCCTCGATTATTGCGCGCTGGCCACGGCGCGTTCCATTCCGGTGGCACAGGAAATCTCGCTTCGTTTCGCTTCGCTTGAGCGGCAGCGCGAGATCGGCGAATTGAAGCTGAAGATTTCCGGCTGCATCAACGCCTGCGGCCATCATCATGTCGGCCATATCGGCATCCTCGGGGTCGAAAAGAAGGGCGCCGAACTCTATCAGGTCACACTCGGCGGCTCGGCCGACGAGAACACCTCGGTCGGCGAGATCATCGGCCGCGGCTTCAGTTCGGAAGAGATCACCGACGCCATCGAGCAGATCGTCGAGACCTATCTCGGCCTCCGGCTCGACAGAAACGAAAAATTCATCGACGCCTACCGCCGTGTCGGTCCCGCGCCGTTCAAGGAGGCGCTCTATGCTGGCGAAGCCAAGGCCGCTTGATCGTATCGTCGACGTCGAGGCCGGCATCGCCGCCGAAGCGGCGGGGCTCGATGCGCTCTATGGTCATCTGAAGCCGCTTGAGATCATCGAGCGGTCGGCCCGGGAGTTCTTTCGCGGCGAAATCGCCGCAGTTTCGTCCTTTGGTGCGGATTCGGCGGTGCTGCTGCATATGATCGCCAAGATCGACCGGACGTTGCCGGTGATCTTCCTCGACACCGGCAAGCACTTCGAGGAGACGCTCGGCTATCGTGACGCGCTCGTTGCCGATTTCGGTCTGACCGATATCCGGGTGATCACGCCGGACGAAGCAGCGCTCGAACGGATCGATCCGACCGGCAATCTGAACGAGACCGACACCGACGCCTGCTGCGACGTCCGCAAGGTCGAGCCACTGGCGCGCGGCGTCGAGCCGTTCCGCGCCTGGTTCACCGGCCGCAAGCGTTTTCAGGCGACCACGCGGGCAGCACTTCCGGTGTTCGAGGCGGTCGGTTCGCGCATCCGCATCAATCCGCTGGCGCACTGGACGACATCGGACCAGGCCGCCTACATGCGCAAGCATCAGCTGCGCGAGAACCCGCTGGTCGCCTATGGCTATCTGTCGATAGGCTGCTTCCCGTGCACGCAGCCGGTGCAGCCGGGCGAGGACGCGCGCAGCGGCCGCTGGGCCGGGCACGCCAAGACCGAGTGCGGCATCCATTTGTCGGGGCTGGAGAAGTCGCTGACCGACGCCTCGCTTTAGGATCTTCTTGAGCTTTAGGAATTTTTGATGACCGAACTAACGCCAGAGACTATTACCCGCCTCTGGACCCCGACGGGTTTTAGCGAGGACGAGTGGACCCATGCCGAAAGTGCAGACGCACTGTCCGGCAATGGCCGCTTCATCCTGCCGCTGCAGGTGTTTCTCGACCTCGACCCGGCGGTGCGCCGGTCGGCGAAGGAACGCATCGGCGTCCTGCTTCAGCCCGGCGACCAGCTCGAAAAGATCGCCGACCTGCTCGACGAGATATCGCTGGTGGCGTTGGCCTTCCCGGCTTTCAGTGACGGCCGTTCCTTCTCAAAGGGAGAACTGCTGCGCAGCCGCTACCATTTCGAGGGCGCGGTCCGCGCCACCGGGCAAGTTCTGGTCGACCAGCTGCCGCATATGCTGCGCCTCGGCTTCGACGAGTTCGAAGTGTCGCATCCGGTGCTTTTGAAACGGCTCGAGGAAGGCCGCACCGGCGGTCTGCCGCTGTATTATCAGCCGACCGAGAGGCCGGAGGCCAAAGGCCCTAAATATTCCTGGCGGCGGGTGCGCGTCGGCTGATCGCCTGCGCGGGCAGCTCGCCGCATCTGGTCGGACCACCTTGCAGATTCAGTCTTTTGTTTTCGGTGTCCTGCCCTTAGGATAGGCTCATTATTTCGCGCTCCGAAATAAATATGGCCACCAAGGGAGGAAACGGAAATGGCTGGGAAGAAGATATTGATGCTCGTTGGCGAGTTCAGCGAGGAATACGAGATTTTTGTCTTTGAACAGACCATGCATGCGGTCGGCCACACCGTCCATGTCGTGTGTCCCGACAAGAAGGCGGGCGACATACTGAAGACTTCGCTGCACGACTTCGAGGGCCATCAGACCTATACGGAAAAGCTTGGCCACGATTACATCCTCAACAAGACCTTTGCCGAGGTGAATCCGGCCGAATACGACGCCGTCTATGCGGCGGGCGGGCGCGGGCCGGAATATATCCGCATCGACAAGCGCGTGCAGGCGCTGGTGCGGCATTTCCATGAAACCGGCAAGCCGATCTTCACCATCTGCCATGGCGCGCAGATCCTGATGGCGGTCGACGGCGTGCTGCGTGGCAGGGAAGTCGCGGCGCTCCAGTATTGCGAGCCGGAAGTCACGCTCGCCGGCGGCACCTACATCGATGTCGCGCCGACCGGCGCCCATGTCGACGGCAATCTGGTATCAGCCAAAGGCTGGCCGGGTCTCGCCGCCTTCATGCGCGAATGCCTGAAGGTGCTCGGCACCGAGATCCGCCACGGCGAGATATTGATGCGCGACGAACGCAAGGCGGCTTAAGCAAGGCTTGTGAACCGCCGCATTTGTCGTGCGGCGGCTCTACAGCGCCGCGCGTCCTTTTGGGACGCGCAAAGGACGCTGTAGCACTTTGATTCCACGCATGATCCTTTCCGAAAATCGATTTCGATTTTCGGGGTCATGCGTTACGCAGTCATCCGCGCTTCGCGAAACGATACCAGCTTGCTGCGGTTCTCATCCCACAGCGCCAGCTTGACGCAGCGCAGGCTCTCCAGAAGCGTGACACGGCCGATTTCGCGCAGTTCCGGATAGTCCCTCAGGACCTCCTGGAGCCGATAGCACGGCACCTTGGCGGAGAGGTGATGCACGTGGTGGACGCCGATATTGCCGGTGAACCAGTTCAGCACCGGCGGCAGGTCATAATAGGACGAACCGTGCAGGGCCGCATGCTGGAACTGCCACTCGGAGTCCTTTGCCCACTCGGTTTCCTCGAACTGGTGCTGGACGTAGAACAGCCAGATGCCGGCGGAGCCGGCCAGGACGACGATGGGCAAATGGACAACCAGGAACGCTTCGAGGCCGACGAACCAGACGAGGGCGGCGGCGGCGACCGCGATGGCCACGTTGGTGGCCATTGACGACACCCAGGGCGTGAGGCCGCCTCGCATCATGCCGACCGGCAGTCTCTGCTCAAAGATGAAAAGCCAAATGGGGCCGAGGCCGAACATGACGAGCGGATGGCGATAGAGACGATAGGCAAGGCGGCCCCGCCAGGACATTTGCCGATATTCGGCGACAGTCAGCGTCCTGATGTCGCCCGTGCCGCGCTCATCGAGGTTGCCGGCGCTGGCGTGATGGGTTGCGTGGGCACGTCGCCAGCAATCGTAGGGCGTCAAGGTCAGGATGCCCAGGCCGCGGCCGATCCAGTCGTCGGCGGTGCGGTTGGCGAAGAAGGAACCGTGGCCGCAATCGTGCTGGATCATGAAGATCCGCACCAGAAAGCCGGCGGCCGGAAGTATGAGGATCAGACCCCACCAATGACCATGGGCATAAGCAACTGAGGACAGTGCCCACAGCGTGGCAAAGGGGATAAGGGTGATGGCAAGTTCGACGGCGCTGCGCCGCCTGTCAGGTTTCTTGTAGCGCGCCAGGATCTTCAACCAGGCACGTTTGCTGTTCGCCACAGCTTCGGGGGAAATCATGTTCATCAGGAAGCATAGACAGACCATTCCGTCGCCGCAAGGCAGGGATCACGCCAAGTTACTGCGCGTATTGTCGCGCGACGCGTAAGGTGCTGCAATGTGGAAGGGCATACTTCCGGAGGCGCGCAACGACAGGCGAAACTGTTGGTCTACCGCCGGGGCCCACGGGCGGCTACGCTGCTCTCGATGCCGTCCAGGCGGTCGAGCAATTCCCTGAAACGATCGGGAATGTCGTTCTCCGTCCGGAACGCCGGCAGCGCACGCAGAAAGCGCATCGTTGCCTCGGTGCCGAACTGGCGCCTGATGCCGGCCGCGAGCCTTTCACGTCTTTCGTCATTATTGCGGGCGCCATTCTTGTTACGGTCGCCGTCGTTGCGGATCATCATCTCAAAATCCTGTATCGGCTTCGAAACTCTTCCAGCAGACGAATGGTTCCCCGAACGCAGCATCTTGGCAAGCAAAGCCGGCGGTTACAGTAAAATTTGAATTAATATCGAAAGGTCTTCATGATGCGTCGTCGAAGCGCCAGCGGCCCCTCCAGTATCGCTTGCCACTTGATTTTTGGCCGACAAACCTCGATATCGGGCACAAAATCCACACCATTCGAAATGACGGGAAATGGCGATGAGCGACCAGGCAAAAGACGAACGCGCGCCCGAAGAAGCCGAGACCACCGGGGCTGCTACCGAACATACGGAAGGCAGCATCGACGGCGACTACGAGGCGCTTGTGCGGCTGCTGAAGGAAAACGACGAGTTGAAGGACCGCGCGCTCCGCGTCGCGGCCGAGATGGAGAATCTGCGCCGCCGTACCGCCCGCGATGTGCACGACGCGCGTGCCTACGCCGTTGCCAATTTCGCCCGTGACATGCTGTCGGTTTCGGACAATCTGCGCCGCGCGCTGGATGCGATTCCGGCTGAGGCCAAGGCGTCGGGCGATGCCGGCTTCAAGGCGCTGATCGAGGGTGTCGAGCTCACCGAACGCGCCATGCTATCGGCGCTGGAGCGGCACGGGGTGAAGAAGCTCGAGCCGGAAGGCGAGAAATTCGACCCGAATTTCCACCAGGCGATGTTCGAGGTGCCCAGTCCGGATGTGCCGGCCAACACCGTGGTCCAGGTCGTGCAGCCAGGCTATTCGATCGGCGAGCGGGTGCTGCGGCCGGCCATGGTCGGCGTTGCCAAGGGCGGTCCCAAGCATGTGGCTGGTGAAGCGCCGGTCGAGCCAGGGCCGGTGAATGAGCAAGCTGAGAAGGATGCGTGATTAGGCAGTAGGGTAGTAGGGTAGTAGGGTAGTAAGGGACTTGATAGAGGAGCATGCTATTCGTACTCCCCTATTCACCCACTCCCTTACTCCACTATGTCCTTGAACCCAATCGAGCTTCTCGACTATGCCGGCGTCGCCGTCTTTGCGGCGACCGGTGCGCTGGCCGCCTCGCGCAAACAGCTCGACATTATCGGTTACTTGTTCCTGGCCAGCGTCGCCGGCATCGGTGGCGGCACGTTTCGCGACGTTATCCTCAACGTGCCGGTGTTCTGGGTCGGAAACCGCGACTATGTGCTGATCTGCGCGGCGGTGGCGGTCTTGGTCTTCTTCAGCGTACACCGTGTCGAATCCCGCTACAAATTGCTGCTCTGGCTAGACGCCATCGGCCTTGCCGCCTTTTCGGTGATGGGCGCGGCCAAGGGGCTGGCGATCACCGGCTCGCCGGCGGTTTCGATCGTTACCGGCATGCTCACCGCCACCCTTGGCGGCATCCTTCGCGATCTGTTGACCGGGGAGCCTTCAGTGCTGTTGAGACCGGAGATCTACGTTACCGCAGCACTTGCGGGCGCCGCTCTCTACACGCTCGGCGACTTCGCCGGGCTGCCGCCGCTCGCCTCGGGCCTGGCAGGCTTCATGGCTGCTTTCTGCGTGCGTGGCGGCGCGCTCAAATTCGGCTGGGCCTTTCCGTCCTACAAGAGCAGGCCTGGTCGGCGACCGGAAGATATTCCATGAAATGAGAGCGAGTAGCGATAACAATCTGCAGCGAACTGGAGGAACTCCCGCTACTCGCTATTCGCTACTCACTGGAATTTCAAGCGGCGAAGCGCTGGGCTTCCCCGCCATAATAGTTGACGTAGCGGGCGCCGATCTCTTGGACCGGCATCACCACGAACACGTCGACCGTCGAGAATTCGCGATCGATGACGCAGCCGTCGCCGATGCGCGCGCCGACGCGCAGATAGCCCTTGACCAGCGGCGGCATCGCCGCGATCGCGGCCTTGGCATTGACCGCCTCGATCGGCATCAAATCCATGGAACAATAGCGCCCGGCGACCGCGCGCACGTCCCAGGCCGAATTCGTCCGGCAGTGATGGGCGAGATAGGTCAGCGCTTCGGCGTGTGCCGCCGGCACAGTGCCGTGGAACGAAGCGCAACCGGTCATCACGCCGATCCCGTAATGGTTGATATAGGCCCAAATACCTTGCCAAAGCGCCTCGATGGTGCGCTTCGAGCGGTATTCCGGCAAGACGCAGGAGCGGCCGAGCTCGAGGAAACGCTGGCCGGGGTGGCGGGCGATAAGATTGGTCAGCTCGAATTCGCCCTCGGAATAGAAGCCGCCGGCCGCTGCCGCGATTTCCTGCCGCAGCAGGCGGTAGGTGCCAACAATGCGGCGATGCTCGGGACCGGACAGCGAGGTGTCGAAGACGAGCAAATGATCACAAAGCGGATCGAAATGGTCGGCGTCGCGGCGGTCCTGCACCTGGAACAGGTTCTTCCTGGCGCCAAGCTCGTCATAGAACACCCGGTAGCGCACTTCCTGCGCGGCGGCGATCTCGGCCTCGTTGCGGGCGAGCCGCACTTCGAGGTTGCCGATACGGCCGAGCGCTTCGCCTTTTGTGACGGCATCGACGTTCCGCCCGGTGAGCAAAGCACCGCTGGCGTTCGGCCGAGCGTCACATTCCGGCATAACTGTATGCACGAGTGATTCTCCTTCGAGCCATCCCTCTTGGCACGGGGATACGGTGTAGGTGCAACAGGATTGTGACAGTACCGTGATACGGTGCTGCGGGCAATACTTCGTCGGCTGGGTAATCCTTCAACCGGCTATGTTACGCCGCGGGAGCCAGGAAGGACAGCCGGCGGATCACGCGGCCACCTGGCCCTCGACCGCATGGACAAGCGCGTCGGGGTCGAGCGGCTTGGTGACGAAGCCGCTGGCGCCGTGGGCAAGCACTGCGTGGCGGGTCTTTTCCTGGCTGTCCGCCGACAGCACCATGATCGGAACCGGCGCCACGGCGGTTTCCTCCTCATGCCGGCGGATGGCGGCGATGGCGTCCAGCCCGTCCATGACAGGCATGTGCAGGTCCATCAGCACCACGTCGAAGCGGTGCTTGTGGCCGGTGCCAGTGACGGCCTCGACGGCGGCCTTGCCGTCGCCGACTACTTTCACGCGATGCCCGGCCTTCAGAAGCGTGGCGCTGGCAAGCATGGCGTTGATGTCGTTATCCTCGGCGATCAGCACCGACAGGCCCTGCTGGCGGTTGCCAATGGCGCGGACGGATGGTGCGCCGCGCTTTTCCGGCTGTGGCTGGGTGAGGGCGGGTACGCTGCTGGTCAAAAGCACGCGCAACAGCGTCTCGCCACGCACCGGCCTTGCCAGGAAGGTGGCGTAGCCGCTGGCGCGGAACTCGCCCAGCATGCCGCGGTCGGTCGGCGCGATCAGCGTGATCGCCTCGCAGTCGGCAAAGCCGCTCTGGCGAAGGCGCCTTAGCAACCGGCCGTCGCCCTCCTCCATGGCCGCATCGACCAGAAGCACGTCGCAGCCTTCTGCGAAGGACGCTGCCTGGGCGTCGGTCGCGGCCAGATCGACCATGCCGCCATTGGCACGGATGGTGCGGGCGATGGCGTCGGCTTCGATGGCGTTCTTCGACAGTATCACCGCGCGCTGCCCTGACAGCGCATTCTGGCGGGTCTGCGGCGGCTCGGTGGCCGATATTGCAGGGATATCGAAGACGAACTCGGAGCCTTGGCCGAGCCGGCTCGAAACCGAAATCGTGCCGCCCATGGCGATCACCAGGCGCTTGGAAATGGCAAGACCGAGCCCGGCGCCGCCATGCGCGCGGGTCGATGTGCCATCGGCCTGTTCGAATTCCTCGAAGATGCGCTCCATATCGTCCTCGTGCAGGCCGGGACCGGTATCGGCGACGGTGAAGCATATGCGGTCGGTGGTTTCGGTGCAGGCACGAGCGATGCTCACCAATACGCCGCCGCTGTCGGTAAACTTGATCGCGTTGCCGATCAAGTTGAGCAGCACCTGCCTGACCCTTCCTGGATCGGCGGTGATCATCTGCGGCACGTCGGGTTCGACATGGCAGCCAAGGCCGATATTCTTGGCGAAGGCGCGCGCCGCCAAGAGTTCGACGATGTTGTCGGCGATCTCGCGCACCGACATTGGCTGCGGTTCGGGATCGAAGCGGCCGGCCTCGATCTTGGAATAGTCGAGCAGATCTTCGATCAGCGCCAGCAGCGCGCTGGCCGAGGTCGAGACGGCGCCCACATAGGTCCGTTGTTCGGGTGAGAGATTGGTGTCCGCCAGCAGCCTGGCCATGCCCATGATGCCGTTCATCGGTGTGCGGATCTCATGGCTGACGGTGGCGAGGAAGCGCGATTTGGCCTGGCTTGCGTATTCGGCTCGCTCACGGGCGGTGATCAGCGACGATTCGGCGTGCTTGCGGGCGGTAATGTCGCGGGCGATGGCGCGATGCGAGACGGCGCCGCTGTCCTTGTCGCGCACGGACAGTTCGATCCATGAGAACCAGCGCGGGCCGCTCGGCGTGCTAATGGCGACGTCGGTGGAGCTCAGGCATTCGTGGTCGCAAAAAGCGGCATCGGGAACGATGCCGACGTCGATGCCGAGTTCGGCCAGGGTCCTGCCGGCAAGATCGCGCTGGTCGGCTCCGACAAGATCGGCGAAAACCTTGTTGGCATAGACGATATGGCCGTCACGGTCGCGGTGGACGACGAGATCGCCAAGCGCGTCGATCAGCCCGCGAAAGCGTTCCTCGCTCTCCTGCATCTCCCACATGCGGTCGGCCAGGGTCTCGACCTCGGCGCGGCTGCGAGCTGCGGTCTCGCCAAGGATGGCAACCGTGCGACGCACCGTGCGCCTGGCACGCAGATGCACGGCGAGACCGGCCATGCCAGTCGCCAAAAGGCCAACGGTGATGAAGATCGGCGCGCCGGTCAGGTGCGACAGCCCTGCCAGCACGACGATGGCGACGAGCGTCAGGAATGGCAGGCCTTCGCGATTGGCGGCGGGCAGTTCGGGCGCCAGTGGCGGCGCTGCGATATGCTGCCGCCTTGGCGCCTCCGGGCCGATCGCGTCGACGCTTTCGGCGCTCTCCGTTTCTCCGATGGCGGATTCCGTGACCATGCGGAAACCCTTGCCAGACAGAGATTATGGAAAATTGCGGCAGATCGTTCGAATTTTATCGGTCGCGCGGTTTTTTGCCTTTCTTTCGTGCAAAACGGCAGACGCCAGAACTCACATATCCACCACTACGCGGCCACGGATCTTGCCCTCGACGATGTTGTGCGCGGCGTCGATGATGCCGTCAAAGCCGATGGTCGTGGACAGGCTGGCGAGCTTCTGGAGGTCGAGGTCCGTGCCGATGCGGCGCCACGCCTCCATGCGGACCGGCTTTGGCGCCATCACCGAATCGATGCCGAGCAGGCAAACGCCGCGCAGGATGAACGGGGCGACGCTCGCTGGCAGATCCATGCCGCCTGCCAGGCCGCAGGCGGCGACGGCGCCGCCATAGGAGGTCATCGAAAGGACGTTTGCCAACGTGTGACTGCCGACCGCGTCGACGCCGCCGGCCCAGCGTTCATTGGCGAGCGGCTTTGCCGGCTGGGCAAGCTCGTCGCGCGAAATCACCTCCGCAGCACCCAGGTCGATCAGGTAGGAGCTTTCAGCGCTGCGGCCGGTCGAGGCGACGACATGATAGCCGAGGCTGGACAGGATCGAGACCGCGACCGAGCCGACGCCGCCGGCCGCTCCCGTCACCACCACCGGGCCGCGATCGGGCACGATGCCGTGCCGTTCCAGCGCGATGACGCAAAGCATGGCGGTGTAGCCTGCGGTGCCGATCGCCATGGCATCATGCGGGCTCATGCCCTGAGGCAGCGGCACCAGCCAGTCTCCCTTGACTCGGGCGCGCCCGGCATAGGCGCCAAAATGCGTTTCGCCGACGCCCCAGCCGTTCAATATGACCTTGTCCCCCTTGCGCCAGTCGGCATGGGAAGACGAGATGACGGTGCCGGCGAAATCAATGCCCGGCACCAGCGGCCAGCGGCGGATCACCGGCGCCTTGCCTGATATGGCGAGGCCGTCCTTGTAGTTCACCGTCGTCGCCTCGACGGCGACGGTGACATCGCCTTCCATCAGGTCGGCCTCGGTGAGGTCGGTCACCGCGACCGACTGCTTCTTCTCGGCATCGCGCGAAACGAGGATGGCTTTGAAGGTTTCGGGCATGTCTTCTCCTCGGGCTTTTCAAATGGCCACTGTATGGCGGCAGAAGGCCAGGTCAATCGCTAGAGGGCTTGGCCTCGCGCCGCCAACCGATGAGTTCGTCGAAGACGACCACCACCGCGCCGACCGCGATGAAGGCATCAGCGAGGTTGAAGATGGCAAAGGACCATACCGGGGTGTGGAACAGGATGTAGTCGATCACGTGACCATAGGTAACGCGGTCGAACAGATTGCCGAGCGCGCCGCCGACGATCAGCGCAAAGCCGATGCGGGTAAGCACGTGGCCGGGCGGAGTGCGGGCCGCGAGATAGAGCACGAATGCGACGACGAAAGCGGCGATGACCACCAGGCCGGTGTCGCCGAAGGATGAAAACATGGAGAAGGCAATGCCGGTGTTGTAGGTGCGGTACAATGCCAGGAACGGCACAAGATCGACCTTTTCCTGGAAGGCGAGGCCGGTCTCGACCAGATATTTCACCCACTGGTCGAGCGCTATCGCGGCGGCGACCAGCAGGATGTAGGGGAACCACGATTTTGCCGTTTGGGATTTTACCATTTGGGATGTCACGATCTGGCGTCCTCCGGGGCAAATTTCAGCGCGCCGCGCCGGATCTCGAACAGCATGATGCCGGTGGCCACCGCGAGATTGAGCGAATCGGCCCGGCCGGCCTGTGGAATCCGCAGCAATCTGTCGCAGCTTTCGGCTAGGCTGTCGGGCAGGCCCTGCTGTTCGTTGCCCATCATCAGCAGCACCGGGCCTTTGCAAAAGTCGACCGAACGGTAGTCGACCGCACCTTTCAGGTGTGTGCCGGCAACGAGGCCAGGAAAGCTTTTTCGCCACGCGAGGAAGGCGTCCGGCGTCGCCTTGGCGACCGGCACGGCGAAGATCGAGCCCATGGTGGCGCGCACGGTCTCGACGGAAAAAGGATCGGTGGTCTCGCCGACCAGTATGACGCCCTTGGCGCCAACGGCATCGACGGTGCGGATGACGGTGCCGAGATTGCCTGGGTCGCGCACGCGGTCGAGCGCCACCCAGACGTCGCCGTCTCGAACGCGGATGTCCTTCAGCGACAGGAACTTCTGCGAAAAGACGCCGACCACCATTTGCGGGTTATCGCGGCGGGTGATGGCGACGAGCACTTTTTCGGAAACTTCGAGCACGGTGCCGCCGGCGGCAACCGTGCGCGCCGCGACCTTTTCGACTGCCGCGTTGCCGCGTCCGGCCTTGGCGAAGACCAGCGTCCGGATCGACCAGCCGAGGTCGAGCGCGTCGATGACCAGCTTCAGCCCCTCGGCCATGAAGGCGTTCTGCTGGTCGCGGAATTTCTTCAGGGCGAGAGCCTTGATGTCCTTGATCAACGGATTGGCGAGGCTGGTGACCTCTTTCACCTGCCCTGGCGCGCCGGCGTGCCGCTCGCTCATCAGGCCACCCAGCGCGAGAACAGCGACGTCGACAGCGCCCGGCCGGCGGATTTCTCGCGGATAATCAGTTCGCCGGATTCGACCGTGCCGCCCATGCCTGCGAAAGTGTCGCGCATTAAGGCATGGATGGCGAAGAAGGAGGCGCGGATCGAATAGGCGGTCAGCATGACAGCAAGCGGCTTCGGCGTCAGGATCGAGCGGCAGAGGTCGGTCAGATCAGGCAGGTCCTCGAACAATTGCCAGACCTCGCCCTTGGGGCCACGGCCATAGGCGGGCGGATCGAACAGGATGATGTCGTAGCGGCTGCCGCGGCGCTCCTCGCGCTCGGCGAATTTCATGGCGTCGTCGATGATCCAGCGGATCGGCTTTTGCAACAAGCCCGCCATCTCCTGGTTCTCCCTAGCCCAGCCGATTGCCTTCTTGGACGCATCGACATGGGTGACCTCGGCGCCGGCGCGCGCCGCCACTAGCGAGGCAAGGCCGGTATAGCCGAACAGATTCAGCACCTTGACCGGTCGCTTCGCCGCCGCGATCAGCCCGGCCATGTGGTCCCAGTGCGAGGCCTGCTCGGGGAAGACGCCGACATGGCGAAACGAGGTGAAGCGGCCGAGATAGTCGATGCCGTCATGCTTCATCGGCCAGGTCTCGCCGAGCGGCGTCCTGGGGAAGCGCCAGCGGCCGATGCCTTCCTCGTCGGTGTCGCCGGTGAAAATGGCGTCGGCGCGGTCCCAGTTTTCGGCCGGCAACGCTTTTTGCCAGATCGCCTGGCCTTCGGGCCGGACGATGCGATAGGGCCCGTACTGCTCGAGCTTTTGACCGGCGCCGCTGTCGAGCAGCGCATAGTCGGCGTTGGGCGCCACTTCGAGGATCAGCGGCAGGTGTTCGGCGGGCAGGGCGCCCTCGCGGCGGGAAAGGACGCGCGGCGCGGTGCGGTTGCGCGATGCTGTGGCGGTTGCGCGCGGCGCCTGTTCCGCCCCGCCCTTTGCGAGCTGATGCGAGCGGCTGTCGCGGCGTTTGTCGCGAAAAGGTTTCAAGAAGAGCATCTCCGGGGCGACTTGGCCCGCTTCTGCCACAGCACATTCACCGGTGCAACAAACGCGGTCGCTGGACATTTCCGAAACGGTCAGCCGCGCCTGATCCAAAGCAGGGCGACAACCAGCGATACGAAACCGACGGCCTTGAAGCCGGCGACGATCATATGGCCGGTTTCCCAGCGCAGTCGGACCGCTTCGAAATTTTCCGGGATCGGTCCAGGCACCCAGGTGGCCAGAATATCGTTCGCCGGCTTGACGAGAGCGAACCACATCGCAAGAGACACCGCATAGAGCCCGGCAGCGGCCAACGCATACCAGAACGCCGGACGGTCATTGCGCAGCATCCATGCGAGAAGTCCCGGACAGCCGATCGCGGCCACGTCCAGTGGCGCGCCAATGACGGCAAACAGCTGGAACTGGGCCTTGAAGACAGTCGTCTCGCGCCAGAGAGAAGGTGACCACTTCGTCAGCCGAGGAGCCGATTCCAGGACATGGGCGAAGGATGGTCCAAGGCTGAGCGCCGCCATGACGGCGGCCAAGATGGACCAGAACAACAGGAAGCCGCGTATCTCCATAACGCCCGAACAACGGTGCGACGCCGGAGACGTTCCCGCCGATCGGGAACAGAGTAGGGGAGTAGGGGAGTAGGGGAGTAGGGGAGTAAGGGAGTAAGGGAGTAGGGGAAATCTGACTGGCACGAAGCCGCACGATTGGTATGGCTTCCCTACTTCCCTACTTCCCTACTTCCCTACTTCCCTACTTCCCTACTTCCCTACTTCCCTACTTCTCAGCGCCTTGTACACCGCAATGCCGGCGGCGAGGTCTTCGAGGGCTGCGCCGACCGATTTGAACAGCGTGATCTCACTGGGGCTCTGCCGGCCCTTCTTCTGGCCGCGTGCCAATTCATGCAGGTCGGCGACGATGGCTTGCGGCTTCAGCACGCCCGAGGCCAGCGGCTGGACGATATCGCCCGCCTCCTTGGCGGCGCCTGCCCGGGTATCGACGTAGACGCGAGCACGCGCAATCGCATCGTCGTCGCTTTCGCGCATGACCGGCGTGAAGCCGCCGACCAGATCGACATGGGTGCCCGACTTCAACAGCGCGCCCTTGATCAGCGGCGTGGTCGTGATGGTCGCCGACGAAACGATGTCGGCCAGGCCGATTTCGGCGTCGAGATCGCTCGCGGCGGTGGCCGCAAAGCCCTCGGCGCGCAATTCCGCCGCAACCTTTTCGGCATTGGCCGGTGTGCGGTTCCAGATGCGGATTGCGGTGATCGGCCGCACCGCTGAATGCGCCCTGGCGAGGAACGGCGACAGCGCGCCGGCGCCGACCACCAGCAGCCGCTCAGCGTCCTCGCGGGCCAGATAGGAAGCGGCCAGCGCCGAGGCTGAGGCCGTGCGCCACTGCGTCAGCCGCTGGCCATCGATCATGGCTTCAGGCTCGCCGGTCGCGCCGTCGAGCAGGAGGTAAAGCCCCATCACAGCGGGTTTGCCTACGGTGTTGTTGTCGGGCGACACCGTGACGATCTTGACGCCGATATGGCCGCCTGCCGACGTGCCGGCCGCATTGAAGTCGGTCCAGGCAGGCATCAGGAGCAGCGTCGAGGCCGCGCCGTCGGGCCGTTCGACCGTATGGTGATGCCTGACCGGTTGTACCGCGCCATCGCGAAAGGCCGCGCGCAGCGTCTCGACCAGGCCGGGAAAGGTCAGCGCTCGATCGACCTCGGCCGCCGAAATGGTCAGCATGGGAAACTCCATGGAGAGAAATAAGCCTAACGCATAACCGAAAATGGTACAGCGTCCTTTGCGCGTCCCAAAGGACGTGCGGCGCTGTGTTGGCTCAGCTGGTCGGCTTCGGCAAGGCGGGGCCTTGTGGCGCAGCCGGTGCGCGGCTGACTGCCTGGCGCAGGTTTTCGGCCTCGACGCCGCGCTGGCGCGCCAGCTTGCGATAGCGGCCCTGCTTGACCCAAGTCGCCAGGCTGCCGACAATCATGCCGATGGCGAGAGCCAGGAACAGGAAGATGAAAAGCGGCAGCGTCATCGTTAGCGCCGGATTGCCGGGGTTGAACGGATCCAGGGTGAAGGCAACCGGATCGCGATTGGCGACCGCCAGCGCGATCAGAATGACGGCCAGCGGCACGAAGACCACGATGAGCATGAGGCGATTGAACATGGAATTTCCTGTCGAAGGCGGGCTCTACCGCAGGCCTACTGAAAAGGCCGGCATGCTGCACGAGCTCGCGCGGCGCCTATTTGCCGCCGTTCAGCCTTTCACGCAATTCCTTGCCGGTCTTGAAGAACGGCACCCATTTCTCCTCGACCTCGACGGATTCGCCGGTGCGCGGGTTGCGGCCGGTGCGGGCGGGGCGGTTTTTCACCGAGAAAGCACCGAAACCGCGCAGCTCGACCCGGTTGCCTTCGGCAAGCGCGTCGGTGATCTCGTCGAAAATCGCGCCGACGATGTTTTCGACGTCGCGCAGAAAAAGGTGCGGGTTGCGTGTGGCGATGATCTGCACAAGTTCGGATTTGATCATGAGAAGGCTCCCCGTGAAAACACAGCAGTCAAAATTATGAGGATGATTTTATTTGCTTTTTTCACTCGTCTCAAGGGTGCCAGACGGAAACGAGACCGTCAAGAAACAAGCGGTCGGCACCAAGTTCGTGAATGATCTCGCCGCCATAGTCGGGCAGGCCGAGCGCACTGCCGATGGTTCGCGCCATCGCTTTCGAGAACAGGAAGCCGCTGCTTTCCGCGTCCTTCCACTCCACCACCTTGAGCTTGGCGTCGACGCCCTTGGTCGCGAGCCAATCGATCGCTTCGGTCTCGCCGCCGACCGCGTCGATCAATTTGTTGGCAACAGCCTGCCGGCCGGTGAAGATCGACCCGTCGGCCAGGGCCAGCGCCTCCGGCTTGGTCATGTTGCGGCGCTCGGCGACGACGCCGACGAACCAGTCGTAGCTGTCCAGGATGAGCTTGCGGACCATGGTGCGCTCGTCGTCACTGGTCGGCTTGAAAGGCGATGGCGAGGCTTTCAGCGGCGAGGATTTCACTTCCTCGAGCCTGATGCCGAGCTTGTCCATAAGGCCGCTGACGTCCGGATACTGGATCAGCACGCCTATCGAGCCGACGATCGACGATTTGCGCGCGACAATATGATCGGCCGCGGTGGCGATCATATAGCCCGCCGATGCGGCCAGCGTGCCGACCTCGGCCACCACCGGCTTCTCGGCGGCCAGCTTGCGCACTGCCTCGTAGATCGATTCGCCCCCGACGGTGGTGCCGCCCGGTGAATCGATCGACAGGATCACCGCTTTCACCCTCGAGGATTGACGGATGGTCTCCAGTTGTTTGATCAGGTCTTCGTCTTCGGTGATGGTGCCCTCGATCTTGACCTTGGCGATATGGTCGACCGCCGTGCCGGTGAAGTCGTCACCGTAAATCCAGCTCGAAAAGGCAATCAGCCCGGCTGCTGCGACAACAAGCGCTGCAACGCGCCAGAATGTCAGCTTGCGGCGCAAGCGGCGGCGGTCGATCAGGTCGTCGGCTCTCAGTGCCATGGTCAGCCTCATAGTCGGTGGAAGCAGATGCTTTTAAAGCAACCATCCGCGCCCGGCTACCGATTCCTGACGAGCTTGCGCCAAAGACAGGTCTCGACGTTCGCGAACCGGCGTTTCAAGAGATGTTAAGACCAATCCACAGGCCCTAACGCTGCCCGCCTGTATCTGGTATGACATGCAAGTTGTGCCGGTTTCATTTTCGTTTGTGCAACAGCAACCGTCACACTTTTGCGGTTTTCCTCCGCTTGTGCTTGCTTGAGGGCGCCGGCATCCCACCTATAGGGGTGCTTGGCGGCAGGGGTTTAAAAGAAAGCAGTTATGTTAGCGCGACCGATCGAACCGACCAACACCGAGACGGAGTTGGCTCCCCCGGACGTAGGCCCGGCGCGGGTCGACGCCTTCGGCATTGCCCAGCGCCATTCGCGCCGCGTGCGGATATTGAAGCTGGCGGTGCCGCTGGCCGCTGCCGCGATCGCGGTCGCCTTCCCGGTCTATTCCTACCTCGCGGCGCCTGGCTCAATCCAGGTCCAGGCCGACGGCAGCGCCTTCGCCAATGGCAAGCTGGTGATGGCCAATCCCAAGCTCAACGGGTTCACCAAGCAGAAACTGCCCTATTCCATGACGGCTTTGCGCGCCATACAGGACGTGACCAAGCAAGGAATCATCAACTTGGAGGGCATCGACGCCAAGCTGCCGATATCGACCGACAATGTGGCGGCCATCAATGCCTCGCACGGCACCTATAATCGCGATGGCAACACGATGAGCCTGACCAGCGATGTCACCATAACCACCACCGATGGCTTGGCGGCAAAGTTCAAATCAGTCTTTCTCGATATGGGCAAAGGCACTATGAAGACGAACGATCCGGTCGACGTCAGCCGCGGCGGGTCGCGGATCACCGCAGAGTCGATGTCGATCCAAGACAACGGCAAGATCGTGGTTTTCGAGAACAGAGTGCGTGTCAACATCGATCCCGCCAGCTTGAAGGCGGCAGAGGCAATGAGCGGAGAATCCAATGCGGTTCAGTAGTTCGACACGGCTCGTGGCCGCAGCTTCGGCGTTGCCGGCCCTTGGGTTGGCTTTGGGGCTGGTCCTGGGGTTGGGGACGGCGCCGGCTCTGGCGCAGTCCAAGGCCACCAGCCAGCTGTCGGGCCTCAAACTGTCCGGCGACAAGCCCATCCAGATCGAAAGCGATAAGCTCGAGGTCCGCCAGGCGGATAACGTCGCCGTGTTCACAGGCAATGTAAGCGTCGTCCAGGGTCCGACCTTGCTCAAGGCCGGCAAGATGACGGTCTATTACGTCAAGGACGCCGACGCTGACGCCAAGGATGCGCAGGCCGCAGGTGCCGCGATGACCGGCTCGGCCAACATCGACCGCCTGGAGGTCGCCAACAAGGTCTATATCAAATCAGACGACCAGGTCGCCACCGGCGACAGCGGCACCTTCGACATGAAGACGGAAGTGCTGGTGCTTTCAGGCAGCAAGGTCGTGCTTTCGCAAGGTGACAATGTACTGGTCGGCTGTAAGCTCACCGTGGAGATGAAGAGCGGCCTGGCTCAGGTCGACGCCTGCGGGGGCCGCGTCATGATGTCGATCACGCCGCCGGCGAAGTCGGGAGCGGCGAACCCCTGATGGTCGACGTAGCATCGCTGATGGCGCGTCTTCCAGGACGCGTCGCCAGCAAACTTGCGGCACCGGCCACGGTCAGCGTCGACCAGGTAAAGTTCAAAGGAACCTTGATCGCCAAGGGTCTGACCAAGAGCTACAAGGGCCGCAAAGTTGTCAGCGGCGTGACGATCGGCGTGCGCGCCGGTGAGGCGGTCGGACTGCTCGGTCCCAACGGCGCCGGCAAGACGACCTGCTTCTACATGGTCACCGGCCTTGTGCCGGTCGACGAAGGCACAATCGAAATCGACGGCTTCGATGTCACCTCGATGCCGATGTACCGCCGCGCCCGCCTCGGCATCGGCTACCTTCCGCAGGAAGCGTCGATCTTTCGCGGCTTGAGCGTCGAGCAAAACATCCGTGCCGTGCTCGAAGTGGTCGAAAAGAACCGCAAAAAGCGCGAACACAGTCTCGACGAACTGCTCGATGAGTTTCACATCAGCCATCTGCGCAAAGCCCCGTCGCTGTCGCTTTCCGGCGGCGAGCGGCGGCGCCTTGAAATCGCGCGCGCACTGGCGACCCGCCCCGCATACATGCTCCTCGACGAGCCTTTCGCTGGCATAGATCCGATCGCCGTCGCCGATATCCAGCAACTCGTGCGTCATCTGACGGCGCGTGGCATCGGCGTGCTCATCACCGATCACAATGTCCGCGAGACGCTCGGCCTGATCGACCGCGCCTACATCATCCATGCCGGGCAGGTGCTGACCCATGGCCGGGCCGACGAAGTGGTCGCAAACCCGGATGTGCGGCGGCTTTATCTCGGTGAGGGATTTACACTCTAAGCGGGAAAATTCTCCTCGAAACGCGATTTCTGGCGCGAGACCAGCCTTTTTTCTCCGATTTCTCTTCCAAATAAAGCACCGACAGGCGAGTTTTGATCGCCGTCGCCTTGACAAGCAAAAGCCGGGCCAGTTTCTATGCCCGACTCCTTCCGGCAGTCCGGATGCGTAGACAGGGCGTTTGAAACCGAACCATGGCGTTGGCGGCAAAACTACAGCTACGACAATCCCAGTCGCTGGTGATGACGCCGCAACTCATGCAGTCGATACGGCTGCTGCAGTTCACCCACATCGAGCTGGAACGCTTCATTGACGACGAGATCGAGCGCAATCCTCTGCTCGAGCGCGCAGAGCCGCAGGACGATCCCGTCAGCGACCAGGCGCAGAAGATCGATGCCGCGCCGGAAACGGCCACCGACGGCGATTGGTTCGAGAAGGAAACGGCGTGGAGCGCCGAGGCGATCTCGGAAAAGCTCGATACTTCGCTTGAAAACCTATTTCCCGACGACCCCGGGACCAGCGAGCGGCTCCGTCCCGACCTGACGGCTCAATGGAAGTCGGCATCCGGCAACGGTTCCGCGTCCTCTTCCGACGGCTTCGACGTCGGAGACATGGCGGCCGCCGCCATCACGCTGCGCCAGCATGTCGGCGAACAGGTCGCGCTTGCCTTCGCCGACCCGGCAGCACGCCTGATCGCCAGCGAACTGGCCGATGGCCTCGACGAGGCCGGCTATATGCGCGCCGACATGGCCGAGATCGCCGCCCGTCTCGGCACCGACCGAGCGGCGGTGGCGAATGCACTCGCGGTCTGCCAGACATTCGAGCCCGCCGGCATCTTTGCCCGCGACCTCGCGGAATGCCTGTCGCTGCAGCTTGCCGTCCGCGACCGGCTCGATCCGGCGATGAAGGCTTTGATCGCCAATCTCGAACTCTTGGCGCGGCGCGATTTCCAGACCCTGAAACGGATTTGTGGGGTCGACGAGGAGGATCTGCTCGACATGCTGGCCGAGATACGTGCGCTCGATCCGCGCCCGGGCATGGCGTTTTCGGCGGGCGCCAGCGACGCGATCATCGCCGACGTCGAAGTGCGGGCGGCTAACGACGGAAGCTGGGTGATCGAACTCAACCCCGAAACGCTGCCGCGCGTGCTGGTCGACCATATCTATTTCGCCCAGGTTTCACCGCATGCGAAAAACCAGACGGAAAAGGATTTCCTGGCGGAATGCCTGCAAAACGCCAACTGGCTGACGCGCAGCCTCGACCAGCGGGCAAAGACCATTCTTAAGGTTGCCTCAGAAATCGTGCGCCAGCAGGACGCCTTCCTCGTCCATGGCGTGCGTCACCTGAAGCCGCTCAACCTGCGCACGGTGGCCGACGCCATCGGCATGCACGAATCGACCGTCAGCCGGGTCACCGCCAACAAATACATGCTGACGCCGCGCGGCGTGTTCGAACTGCGGTATTTCTTCACCGCCTCGATCGCTTCGTCGGGTGGCGGCGATGCGCATTCGTCTGAAGCGGTGCGCGACCGCATCAAGCAGTTGATCGATGAGGAGAAACCTGCCGACGTGCTTTCCGACGACGCGATTGTGGATATGTTGCGGGAAAGTGGCGTCGATATCGCCAGGCGCACGGTCGCCAAGTATCGGGAGGGCATGAATATTCCCTCGTCGGTGCAGCGGCGGCGTGAAAAACGCGCTTTGGCCAGCGCCGGACGTTGATCTCCGACGGAATTTCCACAGCTTTCGCGCTTCATTGACAAGCCGCAATGAAGTGGCTAGAAGCCCGCCCGCATGGGACGGGCTACTGCCCGCATGCGGATGGTCCGTCACGACGTTGGCCACGGGACGGTCAAAGAAGGCGGCTTGTGATCAACCGGAAAGTTCGGATTTAAAATCGGCGCAAGTGACGCCGCAAAGCTTGTGCGCACAGACCACGGGTATAAACTCGGGACAGTTTGAAGCCTGAGCAAGGAAGGTCAGTTTTCAGATGACACTGCGCATATCAGGAAAACACATGGACATCGGCGATGCGTTCCGTACGCGCATCAACGACCGTGTCGGAGAAGTGATCGGGAAATATTTCGATCGGGGCTTTTCAGGGCAAATTGTAGTCGTCAAATCGGGGTCGCGCTACACGGCCGATTGCATGATCCGGCTGGATTCCGGCGCTTCGCTGCAGGCGACCGGTGAAGCCCAGGACCCGACGCTCGCTTTCGAGGCGGCGGCGGATCGCCTCGAAACCCGCCTTCGGCGCTACAAGCGTCGGCTGAAGTCGCATAATTCAGGCAATGTCAATGGCGAACCCACCGACGTCGCCTATACGGTGATGGCGCCGCTTGCCGACGACGACGAGGAAATACCGGAGAATTTCGCGCCAGCCATCGTCGCCGAATCAACCATGACGCTGCGGACCATGTCGGTGGCGTCAGCCGTGATCGAGCTCGACACTAAAGACAGTCCGGTTCTCGTCTTCCGCAATGCCGGAACCGAGCAACTCAATATCGTCTATCGCCGGCCGGACGGAAATATCGGCTGGATCGACCCGTCTACGACCAAGGTCGCGCAGGGATGACGGCCAAGGCCGCACTGGGATAAGGCACCAGCCGCACGCGAGAGTGAGGGCTGGCGACGCTAGGCGAACAAGGGATTTCAAGTATGGATCTGAGCGATCTTATCAACGTTCCGGCAATCTTGCCGGCGTTGAAGGCGAACTCCAAGAAGCAACTGCTGCAAATGCTGTCCGAAAGGGCTGCGGCGATTGCCGGCATTCCGGAACGGGAGGTGTTCGACACCATCCTGCAGCGTGAACGGCTGGGCTCGACCGGTGTCGGCAACGGCATTGCCATTCCGCATGGCAAGCTGGCGGGGGTGAAGCGGATCGCCGGGGTTTTCGCCCGGCTGGAGACGCCGGTCGATTTCGAGGCACTGGACGACCAGCCGGTCGATCTGGTGTTCCTGCTTTTGGCGCCCGAAGGCGCCGGCGCCGACCACCTCAAGGCGCTGTCGCGCATCGCGCGGGTGCTGCGCGACGCCGACACGGTGGCCAAGATAAGGGGCACCCGCGACGCCGCAGCGATCCACGCGCTTTTGTCGGACACGCAGGCCTCGCATGCAGCCTGAGCTTTTTTGATCAGATCCGTTGAAGGGCCGCCGTGAGCGGCCCTGTCCGTTTCCAATCAGATCGCTGCGCCGTATTGTTAGTGGATGGGGACAGGGGTCAGGTCGTTTTCCAGGGCGCCAGCCAGCGCTCTGTCACGAGCGTCTGAAAGCAGGATCGGCTGGCCATTGGCGGCAAACAGGGCCCACAGTTCCAGGCCGGGCGCGATTTCGCCGAGGCCCGGGAAACGGCCGCGCAGATCGTCGCTCGACACTTTCCTGAGATAGGCGACCGAGCCTTCCCCGAGATGGGCGAATTCGCCGCTGGTCATGATGAGGTTTTCGTCAGTTCTGGTCATTTCAAGCCTCCTTGGCGCGAGGACGCCGCTCAAGGCCGCCTCGCATGAGAGCCATTTGAGCGCCGTGTGTCCAATTGGACACACAAGGGACGCTCTAACACTTCAATTTGCTGCATCGTGCTTTCGGAGAATCGATTCCGATTTTCCGGCCGATGCAGTGGTAAGGATCAGTCTTTCACCGATATATTTATTTTCCGTACCATCCGTTCGGACTCGGGCCGATCGAGATCGATCGACAAAAGGCCGTTCTTCAGCTCCGCCGCGATCACCCGCATGCCGTCGGCCAGCACGAAACAGCGCTGGAACTGGCGCGCGGCAATGCCGCGATGAAGGAATTCGCGCTCGGTGTCATCGTTCTGACGGCCGCGCACGACCAACTGGTTCTCCTCCGTGGTCACATCGAGATCGTTTTCGGCGAAACCGGCGACAGCGAGCGTGATACGCAGCCTTTCGGCCTTCCCGTCGGCACCGCTGAGGCGCTCGATGTTGTAGGGAGGGTAGCTGTCACCCGACTTCGCCAGGCGTTCCAGGGTCTTTTCCATGGCGTCGAAACCCAGGAGCAGCGGGCTAGAAAAAGGCGTCATTCGGCTCATGTTACACTGTCCTCTCAAGAGCGACATAAAGTGGAAAAACCCAGATGGCATTTTTCCCGATGGCCTTGATATGGTCCGCCCCGCGGTCAAGTTCAAGCCGTCAAAAGCCCCGCCCAAAAAGACTCCCCAAACAAGGAATTGAAATGCCCGAATCCCGCAAGATCATCATCGACACGGATCCCGGCCAGGATGATGCCGTCGCCATTTTGCTGGCACTCGGCAGCGCCGAGCTGGAGATCGTCGGAATGACCGCCGTTGCCGGCAACGTGCCGCTGAGGCTCACCGAAAAGAACGCACGCAAGATCTGCGAACTGGCCGGCAGGCCAGACATCAAAGTCTATGCCGGCGCCATCCGCCCGCTGGCGCGCGAACTGGTTACCGCCGAGGAGGTGCATGGCGAGACCGGTCTCAACGGACCGCAATTGCCCGAACCGACAATGAAGCTGCAGGACCAGTATGCGGTGGATTTCATCGTCGAGACACTGATGAAGGAAGAGAGCGGCACGATCACGCTGTGCGCGCTCGGACCGCTCACCAACGTTGCGCTGGCGCTTATCCGCGAGCCGAAGATCGCGCCGCGCATCAAGGAAATCGTGCTGATGGGCGGCGGCTTCTTCGAAGGCGGCAACGTCACGCCGACCGCCGAATTCAACATCTATGTCGACCCGCATGCCGCCGACGTCGTGTTCAAATCCGGCATCCCGATCGTTATGATGCCGCTCGACGTCACCCACAAGGCGCTGACCACCGCCAAGCGGACCCAGGCCTTCCGAAAGCTCGGCACCAGGGTCGGCACGGCTACGACGGAGATGCTGGAATTCTTCGAGCGCTTCGACGAGGAGAAATACGGCACTGATGGCGGTCCGCTGCACGACCCTTGCGTCATCGCCTATCTGCTGAAGCCGGAGCTATTCAGGGGCCGCAACTGCAACGTCACCGTGGAAACCGCCTCGGAGCTCACCATGGGCATGACGGTGATCGACTGGTGGGGCGTGACCAAGCGACCGAACAACGCCATGGTGATGCGCGACATCGACCATGATGCGTTTTTCGCATTGCTGCTGGAAAGGCTGGGGCGGCTTTAGAGCGGGATGAGATTTGTAAGAGTCGTGGGATTCCCAAATCATCGCAGTTCTGATTCAAC
>NZ_JBSPKW010000022.1:0-116498 GCF_053848065.1 Mesorhizobium sp. BHscii
CTCGCGCGCCGCATCGTTCATGGCCTTCATCCGATACCACCAGAACGCCGCCGCTCCCAACAGCCCAATTGCAGCAATCAGTATATGCATGCCCGTGATCCCCAAACCGCAGCGACGATAGGAGAAGTGCAGCCTCGCTTCAACACGCAAAAGTTGCGCCCGCAGAGGAAACTGATTCAGCCGGACGCAAAACAGAATAATCTCTAGGACCCCGGCACGTTGTAGATCGCCCTGACCTCGATCGTGCCGATTTCGGCCAGAGGGATGCCGCCGGCAATCTCCATCGCCTCGTCGATATCCCCGGCCTCGATCATGACGAAGCCGAGCAATTGCTCCTTGGTTTCGGCAAAAGGGCCGTCGGTGACCAGCCGCCTGCCCTTGCGCCGGCGCACGCTTTTCGCGGTCTTCACCGATTGCAGCGCCTGCGCGATGATCAGCCGGCCGCTTTGCTCCACCGATTTGTCATAAGCCAGCGAGTCGGCGTCGAGCTTGGCCAACCTCTCCGGGCTCATTGCATAAAGGTCCTTTTCCTCACCGTAGACCAGGCAGACATATTTCATCTCTCATCTTCCTTGTTGGGACGAACCGTTGGCAACCGAGGTCCCAGCCGGGCTTTTGACCGCCGCATGATCGATAAGGGAAACCGCAATCCCGATGATGGCGACCGCCGCAAGCAGTCGACCGAAACCGGAAGGTGACCGATGCAACCAGTCGGCTTCTTGTTCAGCCGCCTTTCGGCCGGTGTCTCTCCAGTGGGCAGAAAACAACTCATTCATGTGATCCTCCATCCGGCCACGAAACTCGTGGCCGCCCGCAGGACGGCCGAGGCAGATGGAAGTCGACATTTTTGCAGGCGGATTTTTTGCGTCGCCATTGGCGCGAAAGCACGGGTGGCCTTCGCGCCCGCGCGCGCTATAGTCGATCAGACGCCGATCACGGCTCAGCCACCGCATCAAGGAGGAATTCATGGACCGCACCGCAAACGCCGTCTGGAAAGGCAATCTGAAAGAGGGCAAGGGCACGCTCGACACGCAGAGCGGGACTCTGAAAGGCACGCCCTACTCGTTCAAGATGCGCTTCGAGGACGAGAGCGGCAAATCCGGCACCAATCCGGAGGAACTGATCGCAGCGGCGCATGCCGGTTGCTTTGCCATGCAGCTTTCGCATGTCCTGGCCGAGAACGGCACCCCCGCCACCGAACTCGACGCCAAGGCCGTGGTGACGCTGATTCCGGGCACCGGCATCACCGGCAGCGCGCTCACACTGGTCGGCAAAGTGCCAGGCATCGATGCCGAGAAATTCCAGGAGCTGGCTGAACAGGCCAAGGCCGGGTGTCCGGTCTCAAAGGCGCTCGGCGCGATAAAAGTGTCACTCGACGCCAAGCTCGGCTGAGCGGCCGAACCTCGCGAACCGGCAGCGCAATAATGGACCGGCGGGGCGCTACTGTCCCTCGCCGGTCAGCGCGTTGATGCGTGCGCGCAGCTGTCCGACCTCTTCCTCGAGAGCTTGCACGCGTGCTTCGATGTCAGAGGCCGGCGAAGGTGATTGCAGGGGCGTTGCAGCCACCACCGGCGTCTGCACCGGCCCGCTCAAGAGATGCACATAGCGGTCCTCACGCTGGCCGGGTCCACGATCGATCTGCTGAACGAGCGGCGGCTTGCGGCCGATCAACAGGTCGAGATTGCTGCGAAGCTCGTCGATGGAGGGCAAACGCGCCATACGCTCGCTCCGCGCCAGCAATTCATAGGCGGTCTGCGGACCGCGCAGCAACAGCAGCCCAAGCAGCGCAATCTGCGCTGAGGTCAGCGAAAAGCGCTGCGCGACGACATGCTCGTAGCGCTCGACGCGCGAAGCAAAGACCTGCCTGACCAAGCCCTTGTGCTCAAGCTGGCCAAGCGCTCGTCTTACCTCGATAAGCTCGACCGACATCACCGGCTCGCGCGCCGTCTTCTGGTTGGCGGCGGCAAGTGCCGCATTGAGCGTCAGCGGGTAGATATCGGGCGTCAGTTCCTTCTTTTCGATCAGGCAACCGAGCACGCGCGCTTCGACGGGAGAAAGGATGGGCAGTTCGGTGTCGGTCATAGGTCGGCTATCCTTTTTAGCTGGATCGCGACATGCGCCGCCGAAGCTACACCCTTCTCTCGACCATCATCTTCTTGATCTCGGCGATCGCCTTGGCCGGATTGAGCCCCTTGGGGCAGGTCTGGGCGCAGTTCATGATGGTGTGGCAGCGATAGAGCCGGAACGGGTCTTCGAGGTTGTCGAGCCGTTCGCCCGTGGCCTCGTCCCGGGAATCGATCAGCCAGCGATAGGCCTGAAGCAGCGTCGCCGGGCCAAGATAGCGGTCGCCGTTCCACCAATAGCTCGGGCAAGAGGTCGAGCAGCAGGCGCATAATATGCATTCATAAAGCCCGTCGAGCTTTTCGCGGTCCTCATGGCTCTGCAGCCATTCCTTGGCCGGCTCGGGCGACACCGTCTTCAGCCATGGCTCGATCGAGGCGTGCTGGGCGTAGAAATTGGTGAGATCGGGCACCAGATCCTTGACCACCGGCATATGCGGCAGCGGATAGACCTTGATCGCGCCGGAAATGTCGTCGCAGCCCTTGGTGCAGGCGAGCGTGTTCGAGCCGTCGATATTCATGGCGCAGGAGCCGCAGATGCCCTCGCGGCAGGAGCGGCGCAGCGTCAGCGTCGGGTCGATCTTGTTTTTGATGTAGAGCAGCGCATCAAGCACCATCGGCCCGCAATCGTCCATGTCGACGAAATAGGTATCCATGCGCGGGTTCTCGTCATCGTCCGGCGACCAGCGGTAGATGCGGTACTCGCGCAGATTGGTCGCGCCCTCCGGTTTCGGCCAGGTTTTCCCGGCCTTGATCTTCGAGTTTTTCGGAAGCGTGAGTTCGACCATTACCTCAGGTCCTTTCGGATGACGAGCTTCAGCCCGGACCAAGTCCCGTTCACGGCGGCCATCGTCAATACACTCTCGCCTTGGGAGCGATCTTGGCCAGGTTGATGCCGCCGTCTGCTTCGCTAAGCAGCGGCTCGGTGTGCACCGGCCGGTAGCTGAGCGACACCTCGCCGTCTTCGCTGAGCCGGGCCAGCGTATGCTTGCGCCAGGCCAGATCATCACGAGCCGAAAAATCTTCCCGCGCATGCGCGCCGCGGCTCTCCTTGCGCGCCTCGGCGCCGTAGACGGTGGTGATGGCGTTGGCCATCAGATTTTCCAGCTCAAGCGTCTCGACCAGGTCGGAGTTCCAGATCATCGAGCGGTCGAACACTTTTACGTCCTTGAGCTCGGCCCAGATCTGCGAAATGCGCTTGCAGCCGCTTTCCAGCGATTCCTGCGTGCGGAACACCGCCGCATCGTCCTGCATCGCCTTCTGCATCTTTTCACGCAAAACCGCCGTCGGCGTCGAGCCGTTGGCGTGACGCAGCCGGTCGAAGCGGTCCATGATCTTCTCGACCGCGGCTTCGTTGGGCGACGGGATCGCGGCGTTGCGGTCGATCACCTGGCCTGCCCGGATCGCCGCAGCGCGGCCGAACACCACCAGATCGATCAGCGAGTTGGAGCCCAGCCGGTTGGCGCCATGCACCGAGGCGCAGCCGGCCTCGCCAACCGCCATCAGCCCTGGCGACACCTGGTCCGGGTTCAAGGCGGTGGGGTTGAGCACCTCGCCCCAGTAATTGGTCGGCACGCCGCCCATATTGTAGTGGACCGTCGGCAGCACCGGGATCGGCTCCTTGGTCAGATCGACGCCGGCAAAGATTTTTGCCGATTCCGAAATCCCCGGAAGTCTCTCGTGCAAAACGGCCGGATCGAGGTGGTCGAGGTGGAGAAAAATATGGTCCTTGTTCTTGCCGACGCCGCGTCCCTCGCGAATCTCCAGCGTCATGCAGCGCGAGACGACGTCGCGCGAGGCAAGGTCCTTGGCCGACGGCGCGTAGCGCTCCATGAAGCGCTCGCCTTCGGAGTTGACGAGATAGCCGCCCTCGCCGCGCGCGCCCTCGGTGATCAGGCAGCCGGCGCCGTAGATGCCGGTCGGGTGGAACTGCACGAACTCCATATCCTGCAGCGGCAGCCCGGCCCGCGCTGCCATGCCGCCGCCGTCGCCGGTGCAGGTGTGCGCCGAGGTCGCCGAGAAATAGGCGCGGCCATAACCGCCTGTCGCCAGCACCACCATTTTTGCCGAGAAGCGGTGGATGGTGCCGTCGTCGAGGTTCCAGGCGACGACGCCGGTGCAGGTGCCGTCCGGCTCCATGATCAGGTCGAGCGCGAAATACTCGATGAAGAACTGGGCGTTGTTCTTCAGCGACTGGCCGTAGAGCGTATGCAGGATGGCGTGGCCGGTGCGGTCGGCCGCCGCACAGGTGCGCTGCACCGGCGGGCCGTCGCCGAAATTCATCATGTGGCCGCCGAACGGCCGCTGGTAGATCTTGCCTTCTTCGGTGCGCGAGAACGGCACGCCGTAATGCTCAAGCTCGTAGACGGCGGCAGGTGCTTCGCGCACCAGATATTCCATGGCGTCGACATCGCCGAGCCAGTCCGACCCCTTGACGGTGTCGTACATGTGCCACTGCCAGGAATCGGGGCCCATATTGGACAGCGAGGCGGCGATGCCGCCTTGAGCGGCGACCGTATGCGACCGCGTCGGGAAAACCTTGGTGATGCAGGCGGTGCGCAGTCCCTGTTCGGCCATGCCGAGCGTGGCGCGCAGGCCGGCGCCGCCGGCGCCGACGACCACCACGTCGAACTTGTGGTCGACGTAGCTATAGGCGGACGCCGTGTTGGCGTTTTTCGCGTCCTTGGCCAAAATTTTCAGCCTCCAAATGCCAGTTTGAGCAGGGCGAAGATCGAGGCGACGCCGACCACCACGGGAAAGAATGTGTTGAGTGCGAGCAGCGCCAGCCTCATGCCCTCGCCATGCACATAGTCCTCGATGATCGCCTGCATGCCGAGGCGCATATGGTAGAGCCCGGACAAGAGCACCAGGGCCAGGACCAGCGCCACGAACGGGTTGGCAAGTGCGGCGCGCACTTCCGCATAGCCGGCGCCGTTCAACGCGATCAGGAAGCCGACGAAGAACAGGATCAGCGGGATGTTGGCGATCGCCGTCAGGCGCTGGCGCCAGAAATGCTCCGTGCCCTCGCGGGCGGAGCCGAGGCCGCGGACCTTCGCCAGCGGCGTCCGCATGTCGGTGTTGCGGTGGCTCACGATCAGGCTCCCCGTGCCATGTAGCCGGCGATCCAGATCAGCAGCGTCAGCACGATCGAGCCGGCCAGCGTCGCCCAGGCCATCCTGGAGGCCGTGTCCTTTTCAAGGCCGGCCCCGGTATCCCAGATCAGATGGCGCACGCCGCCCAGCATGTGGTGCATCAGCGCCCAGGTATAGAAGAACAGCACCAGCCGTCCCAGCCACGAGCCGAAGGCCCAGTTGACGGCATCGAAGGTGGATTGCGAGCTCGCCGCCGCCATCAGCCACAGCGCGACCAGCAGCGTGCCGAAATAAAGCGCCCCACCGGTGATGCGATGGATGATCGACATCGTCATCGTGATCGGCGGTCGATAGACGGTCAGATGCGGCGAAAGCGGCCGTTCACGTCTTGCAAATTCGCGGGTGGCTGGTGATTTGCTCATGGCTCCCCCAGTTCGGCGTCTCTGGAGCCCCAGGGGAAATGCGGCGTTACCGCTTCCGGTTGCGACTTCGGACAGCCGGTTTCTAATGCGCTTTTTGCACCGCGTCAAAGCCGGAAAATCGTTTCGAAAACGTAATTTAGTCTGACAAAAGGGCGGTGTTTCGCTTCAATCGATTAGGGCGCGAGCCAAAGCCGGCGCAATGTTCGCTGCAGTGCGGCATATCTGCCCGACCAAGCAGTCCAGGGTGTGTTGAGATTCAGGTCAGGCCGCGCCGAAAATGGTGGATGCCGAGAACCGGAGCGGAGCGTACATTTCGATACGTGAGCCCGCGCATGATCACGAAATCGAATTCGTTTCGGAAAGGTCATGCGCAAAATCAAAGTTCTACAGCGTCCTTTGCGCGCCTAAGAGGCAGCGCTGTAGGGAAGCGCATGGATCCACCATTTGCAGGCCGGCATCACCTGAATATCGACACACCCGGTCAGCGGGTGCAGGTCAGCGGCGTCTTACCGCCCTTCATCACCAGCGCGTCGCGTCCGTCGATCACGATTGCGTCATGCGCCGCGCCGAAGCGGCTGCTTTGATTGGCGGGCGAGGCCGGCAGGTCCTCGCTGGCGCCGTCCGGGCCAAGCACGCGCACCGAAGTGCCGAGGTTTTCGATGGTGATCCTTGTGCCATCAACGCAACTGTAGGTGGCGGTGCGCGGCTGTGGTGAATCGGTCGCGGTGGCCGGCGCATTGGTCTGCGAGACGCAGGCAACGGTGATCAGCAATGGAACATGGACAAGCGTCACCCGAAACGTCCGGCTTAACGCCATATGCTGCTGCCTCCCTACGCGTCAATCCAGCCGCGATGCGTGGCCAAGATCACCCGCGCCGGCCGCGATGGTGCGGGCAAGCATGGCCGAAAGATGGCCGCAGGCTTCCAACGCGCCGGATATTAACCATGGTTGCCGAGATCTGGCTGCCAGCAGGCCTGGCCTCTTAACAAAGGTTAATAAAAGGTTAATTTATGATTCGAGGAAGACTCGCCTCTGACAAATGGGGGACGCCATGCATTCGAATTCAGGCAGATCGCGCCTTACGGCGCTCATCCTGGTGGCGGTGGTCATCGGCCTCGCAGCACCGGCAATCGCCGGGACGCGCGACCGCGTCTACGCCGATTCTTTTGGCAATCTCGTCATCGAAAGCGCCGCCGGCTACAAGCGCATCCTCGTTGGCGAGGGCAGCCTGGCCAAGGAACTGTCGGACTACACCGGCGCCGGCCAGCCCAAAATCTATGAAAACGACGCGGATGACGTCAGCAGCCGCGACTGCTACAGGCCGCCGGTTTTCGTGAAGGGCCGCAGTTATATGTATGGGCTTTCCGACGGCGAGATGCCGGAACTCAGCCCCTGCCGCTGATCTTCGGCCCGGCGTTGGCAACAGCCGTCTGCCGGGCGGCGATTGATCCTATCGAGATGCGCACGCAATCGCGTCCGCTGCCCTTCGCCTGATAGAGCGCTTCGTCGGCGCGCCGCAGCAGGTCGGAAAACCCTTCGGCCGGGTGAAGCTCGGCAACGCCGAAGCTGGCGGTGCAACGATGGTCCGCCGGCAGACAGTCGATCGGCAAGGCCCCGAAAGCGCTGCGCGTCCCTTCGGCGAAGAGCCGCGCGGCGGCGAGGTTGGTTCCCGGCAGGATGATGGCGAATTCCTCACCACCGATGCGACCGGCGACGTGATGATCGGCGGCCGCATCACGCAGGAAGCCGGCAAAGGCTTCGATGACCCGGTCGCCGGACGCGTGGCCGAAACTGTCGTTGATGCTCTTGAAATGATCGAGGTCGGCGATGACCAGGGCGACCGGAATACCCTTGCGCACGGCGTCACGCATCGCCAACTCGGCATGACGTTCGAAGCCGCCGCGGTTGAGCAACCTCGATAGCGTGTCCGTCTCCGACTTCGACGTCGCCTCGGCGAGCACGTCGCGGACCAGGATGACCAGAATGAGAAGCGCGATTGTCAGGCCGAACACCGTGCCGAGCGATTGCGACACCAGAGCGTAGTTGCTCTGCAGATAGGCCTGCGGATTGACACCCCAGCCGCCCATTGCATGGGCGATGAACGGCTTGCTCACGAATTGCAGGGCGCTGGCCGTCAGAACGGCCATCAACGCATGGTCGAGCCAGTCGCGTCTTTGCCTGGACGACCAGACGATGCCGACGCCGACGAACTGCATGGCCGCATAGGGAAGCTGGTAGGCCATCATGCGGGCAAACGACTGGCGCGGCAGGTCCTGCACGAAATACACGGCCACGGTGGCCGCAAACAGGAAGACGAGCATCGGCGCCCAGCGCGGCGCCACGCCGTATTTATGGGCAAGCCCGCCATTGAAGGCGATGGTGGCGCCCAGGAAAACGGCGAAACCCGCGACGACTGCCGGTCGCGCATTTTCGAAGATCGGAATGCTGAACTCGATGGCGAAATAGGCCATCCCGAGCAGATAACCGAAGACCAGCCAGCGCGCCGGCGCGCGCGCCACATCGTTGAACGAGATGGTCATGAAGGCAGCCGCCAACAGGCCGGCGACGAGCAAGTTGATTGCAAGGATGAACTCTGCGCCGCCGCCCATGTGGTTTTTCGCACTCCCTGCGCCAGCAAATCATGAACGGGCGAAAAAGACGTTAACGTCGGCCTAGAGCGGGATGATCAGCGGCTTTGAGCGGTTCCACAACGAGCACCGTTTCCGACCGTTCATGGGATAGCTGCACGCTGTCGCGGCCGTTCCTCTTGGCTTTGTAAAGCGCCTCGTCGGCGCGGCGCATCAGCGGCTCCAGCCCTTCCTCGCCGGTGCGGGCCGCCACGCCGAAGCTCGCCGTCACTCTTGTACCGTGCGGAAGCCCGTCGATGCTGCCCGCCGAATAGAGCGTGCGAATGGCTTCGGCAAACAGCCTTGCCACGCCAAGGTCGCTCAGCGGCAAAAGCACGGCGAACTCCTCGCCACCGATGCGGCCGGCGACGCCGCTGGTGCCGGCAGCCGATAGAAGCTTGGCGGCGAAGTCGGCGATCACGCGATCGCCCGCGGCATGCCCGTGCAGATCGTTGAGCGCCTTGAAATGATCGAGGTCGGCGAGCACCAGCGCGACCGGCAGTTTGGCGGTGGCGCAGTGCTGCAGGAGCAGCGTGGCGCGCTCCTCGAAACCGCGGCGGTTGAGCAGGCCCGACAGCGGGTCGGTGTACGCCTCGGCCTTCAGCGCTTTCATCACGTCGAGTGCAGCAGCGCAAAACAGGCAAAGCGCGATGAGCAAGGACAGCAGCGCATGCGACAGCAGCGCCGTTGTCCAGTAGGACGAGGCATAGAACCCGTCATAGCTTTGGTAAGGTCCATGCGCGATGACGATTACGAGGGTGCGCACGAAGAAGTTCAACCCGGAAAGCAGCGACAGCACGAACAGGATCATTTCCGTCGGGCCCTTGTCGCGCACCACGCGCAGTTCGGCGGCGACAACCAGACTGAGGCCGCCGAAAGCGAAATTCATCACCAGGATTCGCCAGGTGAGATCCGGCTGGAAGAACATGAACCAGCAAAAAGCGGCCAGGCCGCCGCTCGCCAGGACGCCGATCGCGACAAAGGGCACGCGCCGTCCATAACGCGTCACGATCGCGCCAGCGAGACCACAGGCGGCGATGGTGAAGCAGAGGTTGGAGAGTAGCTTGGTCGGCGCCATGCCGATGGGCAGCGTGAAATACTGCAACAGGAAACCGGCCGCCGAAAGCCAGTAGCTGGCGGCGAGCACGGCCAGATAGGGACGGTGACGCTGATAGAACCACAGCACGAGAAACACCGTGCCGAGCGCAAGCGCGATCGTCGGGTTGAGCAACCCTATCAGCAGACCGGTGTCCAAGGGACCGTGACCCCCACGCTTCCGTCAGGCAAGACCTTAAGAGCGGAAGCCCGAACAAGCGGTTAAGCAAAGTCGAATATGCGCAAGGTCGCCGATGAAGCTGCTGTACGGAACTTGAAACCGCGGCCGGCGTTTTCGGGCAGCAGCCAAGAGGAGACGCTTTCATGGCCGATACGATCATGCTGACCGACCACGACGCAATTCGTTCATGGGCCGCGGCGCGCGCTGGATTTCCGGCAATCGTCGACGTGTCGCCCGAAGCAGGGACCCAAGCCCTGCTGAGGCTGGTCTTCGGCCAGCACGCCTATCAGGACCAGGATCAGGCCGAACGCCCGACCAACGCGGGCGGCTACGAACTGGTTGAATGGGACGAGTGGTTCAAGCTGTTCGACGAACGCCAACTGGCGCTGGTGGTCGCCGCAGAGCAACCCGGCCGGCGTGAGCAATTCCATGAACTCGTCAGGCGCCCGGCGTGAAAAGAGCCCGAACCGTATCGCGGTTCGGGCTCTGGTAGGCACTCATATGCGGACAGTGGCAGCCTGAGTTATTTCCACTCGCGGATGTCGACGAAATGGCCGGCGATCGCCGCTGCCGCCGCCATGGCCGGCGACACCAGATGGGTGCGGCCCTTGAAGCCCTGACGGCCCTCGAAATTGCGGTTCGAAGTCGAGGCGCAGCGCTCATGCGGCTTCAGCCGATCGTCATTCATGGCAAGGCACATCGAGCAGCCCGGCTCACGCCAGTCGAAGCCGGCGGCGACAAAGATCTTGTCGAGACCCTCGGCCTCCGCCTGCTCCTTGACCAGACCGGAGCCCGGCACGATCATCGCATTGACCCGCGGATTGACCGTTTTGCCCTCGATCACCTTGGCGGCGGCGCGCAGATCCTCGATGCGGCCGTTGGTGCAGGAGCCGATGAAGACGCGGTCGAGCGCGATATCGGTGATCCTGGTGCCCGGCGTCAGGCCCATATAGTCGAGCGCGCGCTGCTTGGAGGTGCGCTTGTTCTCATCAGTGATATCGTCGGGGTTCGGCACGATGCCCTGGACCGAGACGACATCCTCGGGGGAGGAGCCCCAGGACACGATCGGCGGCAATTTCGCCGCGTCGAGCACGACCACCTTGTCGAAATGCGCGCCTTCGTCGGACTGCAGCGTCTTCCAGTAGGCGAGCGCGGCATCCCACGCCTCGCCCTTCGGCGCGCGCGGCTTGTCCTTGACATAGGCAAAGGTCGTCTCGTCAGGCGCGATCAGACCGGCCCGGGCGCCGCCCTCGATCGACATATTGCAGATGGTCATGCGGCCTTCCATGGACAGCGCGCGGATCGCCTCGCCGGCATATTCGATGACATAGCCGGTGCCGCCGGCAGTGCCGATCTCGCCGATGATCGCCAATATGATGTCCTTGGCGGTGACGCCCTCCGGCAACACGCCGTCGACGCGCACCAGCATGTTCTTGGCCTTGCGCTGGATCAGCGTCTGCGTGGCCAGCACATGCTCGACTTCCGAGGTGCCGATGCCGTGCGCCAATGCGCCGAAAGCGCCATGCGTCGAGGTGTGGCTGTCGCCGCAGACGATGGTCATGCCGGGCAGCGTGAAGCCCTGCTCAGGACCGATGATATGGACGATGCCCTGGCGGATATCCTTCTCGGAATAATATTCGACGCCAAAATCCTTGGCGTTCTTGGCCAGCGCCTCGACCTGGATGCGGCTTTCCTCATTCTTGATGCCGAACTTGCGCTCCGGCGAAGTCGACACATTGTGATCGACCACGGCCAGCGTCTTTTCCGGATGCCGGACCTTTCTGCCGGTCATGCGCAGGCCTTCGAAGGCTTGCGGGCTGGTCACTTCATGGACGAGATGACGGTCGATGTAGAGCAGGCAGGTGCCGTCGTCCTGGCGATCGACGACATGGTCGTCGAATATCTTGTCGTAGAGGGTGCGAGGTGCGCTCATGTGCGTAAATCCGTCGATATGAAAATGGGAAAGGACAAGCGCCGGCTAGCCGGCGAACACGGCCTAGCGAAGTCGGCTGGTCAGAGCGCCGGAAACGCGCGCCGAGAATCGCGACGGCAGGCGTTTTCTGTCCTGCAGCACGAAGCCCTTGTAGGCCGGATCGCCAAAAAGCTGTTCCATGGCGTGGCTCATACCAATGTTTTGGGTTTTCGGCAATCGCGGCTGCCCTCGCAGAACCTGGGTTCCTCGCCCTGCTGCGCGGGGGCGAGGAACCCAAGTCCTGCAAACCGGTGCTCAAACCACCTCGAACACGAAGGTCTTCACCAGCGCCTCGGGCTCGGCAATCGCATAGCAGCGGAACCACGGGCTTTCCTCGATCGGCCGCCATTTTTCGTTGTGCTCCAGTTCGGCAAAGACATCACGAAAACCGCCGCTCTCGAACACCTGGTCGCGAACGGTGAAGATGGCGTGGCCACCCTTTTTCGTGATGCGCACCAGTTCATACAGGCCGGACGCCGGCGCGTGGCTGATGGTGAACACGCCGGTCGAGAAGAAGGCGCGGAAATAGCCGTCCGGCCAAGGCAGCGGACCGCCAAGCATCGCCTGCTTCAGCTCGCTGTAGGCCTGGCGGCTGCCGGCGATTTTCAGCATGTCCTCCGACAGGTCGAGCCCGGCGACGTCCCGATAGCCGAGCGCCTTGAGCGACGGTCCCGACAGACCGGTGCCGCAGCCGGCGTCGAGCAGCGGCCCCTCGCCTGATGACACATGGCGCGCCACCCAGGCGGCGATCAGGAACGGCAGGAGATAGCCGAGCGAGGCGGTTTCGCTGTCATAGGTCGCAGCCCATGCGGCATAGGCCTCCGCCAGCGCTTTCGGCGTATCTGCCGTATAGACGGAATCCAGTGCCGCGTTGGCTTTGTCGATGTTCATGGATCAATTCCTCTGCAACCCGACAGGTCAATCGTAGCGCCGACTTCGCCCGCCGGCTATTGCTCATGCTGGCGGCGCAGCCGCTTCTCCAACCCCCGCAAGGCCAGCGACAGGCCGACCGTCAGGATAAGATAGATATAGGCGACGATCGAATAGGTTTCGAAGAAGCGGAACGAGCCGGCGGCGTAGATCTTGCCCATCTGGGTGATGTCGGCGACGCCGAGCACCGAGACCAGCGAGGAATCCTTGACCATGGCGACGAAATCATTGCCGAGCGGCGGCAGGATGGTGCGGATCGCCTGCGGAAAGACGATCAGCCGGAAACGCTGCGTGCGGGTCAGCCCCAGCGCCTTCGCGGCCTCGATCTGGCCCTTCTCGACTGCCTGGATGCCGGCGCGGAAGACCTCCGAGATGAACGCGGAGTAGCCGATGGTCAGCGCCATGATGGCGCGCCACAGCAACGACACGTCGCGCACCAGCAGTTCTCCGAAGAGACCCGCATTTTGCAATGGCGCGGTCACTGCGTTCCACGCCGCTACGAAGGCCGGCGCCCCGGCGAAGGCGATCCAGAACAACAGCACCAGCATCGGCACGCCGCGGATGATCTCGACATAGAAGCGAGCGATCTGGCGCAGCCAGCGCGATTTCGACAGCCCCATCAGCGCAATGCCGAGCCCGATTGCCGAGGCCAGCGCGAAGGCGACCATCGTGACGAAGACGGTGATGCCGATGCCCTTGGCGACGGTCGCGAAAACCTGGGCATAGAGGTCGCTTGCGGCGATGAAGATAGCGGCTGCCACGGCGAGCGCCGCAGCCACGGCAAGCCACCACGGGAAGTCGGTTTTGGACTTGGACGATGCGGGCGTTGCCATTTAACCGATACCGGCAAAGCATGCTTTGCCGAAGCTAAGCGCCAAGCCATCCCCCTCTGGCCTGCCCTCTTCGCTAACACTTGGCATCTCCCCCTCAACGGGGGAGATCGGCAGCTTTGACCTCGCCGCCCATTCTGCAAGATTGGAAATTGGCGAAAGCCGGTGCGACATCCAATCTCCCCCCTTGAGGGGGAGATGTCCGACAGGACAGAGGGGGGTGTACGAGCGCAGAGCCAGCGCGAGTTCCGGCGCACTACCGTCACGCAACGCGCGCGACAAAAGTTTTACTGTCCCATCTTGTAATCAAGAAACCATTTCTTGTTTAGCGCGTCGAGCGTGCCGTCAGCCTTCAGTGCGGCGATCGCTGCATTGACCGGCTTCACCAGATCCGAGCCCTTGGGGAAGATGAAGCCGAAATCCTCGGTGCCGAGCGGTCCGCCGATAAGCTTCAGCCCGCCGTTGGACGCCTCGACATAGCCCTTGCCGGCAGTGCCATCGGTCAGCACGACATCGACGTCGCCGGTCTTCAGCGCCTGCACCGTCGCGCCGAATGTTTCGAACAGTTTGATGCGCGGGTTCTGCTCATTGCCGTCGAGCACGCTGTAGACGGCGGTGTAGAACGGCGTCGTGCCGGCCTGTGCGCCGATCAGCCCATCCTTGAAGGCGCCGAACGTCTTGGCGTCGGTGAAGCGCTTCTCATCGCCACGCACCAGCATAAACTGTTCCGAGCGCATGTAGGGGTCGGAGAAATCGACCTTCTGCTTGCGGTCGTCCTTGATGGTGATGCCGGTCATCCCGATGTTGTACTGATTGTCGGAAACCGCCTGGATCATCGCATCCCAAGAGGTATTCTGGTATTCGACCTGGAAATTCAGCCGCTTGGCAATCTCGTTCATTGCGTCATATTCCCAGCCGATCTGCTTGCCGGTCTTGGCATCGATGAACTGCAGTGGCGGATAGGCGTTTTCCGTCACAACCACCACCTTCTTGCCGCCGAGATCGGGCAGCGCCTGCGCCAGGGCGGCGACGGGCGCAAGAATCAAAGCCAACAGGCCGGCTAACAGCAGTTTCGATTTGGTCATGGTACACCCCGAGAATTTGAACGGCCTCGACATTGTCGAGGCTTGCAGGAAATCCGGCGCCGACTTTAGCTTTCCGCAGGCACCTTGCAAGCCGGTCCGATGCGCCGTTCGACCCGAAAATGGATTCCGATGCTTTCAACGCCGGGATTACGAAACGATCCGTTTCGATTGCGCACTGATGCGGCCCGGCAAGATCGAATCCATCCCGCGAAACAAAAAGGCGGCCGAAGCCGCCTTTCCGAAACATCGGTTTAAAGACGCCTTATTCGGCGACGGCCGTTTCCGCAGCCTTGGCGGCCTCGTCGGCGGCCTTCTTCTCGGCGGCGTCCTGCGCCGCCTTCTCGGCGGCCAGCGCCTGGGCGGCGGCCACCTTCTCGGCCTCGATGCGGGCCTTCTCGGCGTTCAGCGCATCGCGCTCCTCATCGTTCAGCTTGCGGGCGCGGACGCCGGTGTTTTCCGAAATGCGGGCCGACTTGCCGCGGCGATCGCGCAGGTAATAGAGCTTGGCGCGGCGCACCTTGCCGCGGCGCACGATCTCGACGCCTTCGACCATCGGCGAAAAGACCGGGAACACGCGCTCCACGCCTTCGCCGTAGGAAATCTTGCGAACGGTGAAATTCTCCTGGAAACCCGCGCCGGCGCGGGCGATGACAACGCCCTCATAAGCCTGGACGCGGGTGCGGGTGCCTTCGGTCACGCGGACCTGGACACGCACGGTATCGCCGGGCTGGAATTCGGGAAGCTTGCGCTTGGCTTCGATCTTGGCGGCCTGTTCGGCCTCGAGCTGACGGAGGACATCCATCTCTACAAATCCACTTCTTGTTCTTCCGACAGTCAGAGCGTCCGACACTCGCCTTGCAGTTCCATCGACCGCTCGGCTATGCCCTTTGTCGCGAGAACATCGGGCAGGGGCGACTACACCGTCATTGTTGACGGGTCCGGCAGATTGTTCTTCCGGTTCGGCGCGCACATACAGCTATTTCGACGCTTTGTCACGCCTTGGCCGTGTCTTTTTTGGTCGTCGGCCGACATTGCAATCTTTCAGCGCAGGGGTTGCGTCGAAGGCTCAAGCTTTTTAAGCCGGGTAAAACGTGACTTTCCTCCGGCGGCAACACCCTCCATGCCAGTTCTCGATGCGGCCCTGCTCTTTTTCGCGGGCTTTCTCTCAGGTGCCGTCAACGCCATAGCCGGCGGCGGGACGTTTATAACCTTCGGCGCCATGTCGCTGGTCGGCTTGCCGCCGATCGTCGCCAACGCCACCTCGTCGCTGACACAGTTTCCCGGCTACATCACCTCGACGCTCGCTTACTGGTCCGACATCAAGCATTTCTGGCGCACTGCGTTGCTGCTCGGCGTCATATCGGCCTTCGGCGCGCTGGCCGGTGCGCTCATCCTTCTGGCGCTCGACAATCCGTCGTTTCGCGTCCTGGTGCCCTGGCTGCTGCTGGCGGCAACCGCCCTGTTCGCCGCCGGGCCGTGGCTGAAGCCGGCGCCCAAGCCGGGGCATGAGGCCGCGGTGGGTTCGCTGGTCGGTTCCCTGGCGCAATTCGCCACCGCCGTCTATGGCGGCTTCTTCGGCGCTGGCATGGGCGTCATGATGCTGGCGACGCTCGGCCTCACCCAGCCCGGCGACTATCACCGACTGAACGCGCTGAAGAACATGCTGGCAGTGGTCATCGCGGCGATAGCCATCCTGGTCTTCGTCTCCGGCGGCGTGATCGCCTGGCCGCAGGCGATCATCATGATACCCGGCGGCGCGCTGGGCGGCTATGCCGGCGTCTGGATCGCCAGACGCGTGCCGCAAATTGCCGTGCGCGGCTTCGTCGTCGGGGTCGGCGTGTTCCTGGCCTTTTACTATTTCACCAAGGGGTGAGCGGCCAGCAGATCCGGCCGCCTTTCCCTGGTCAGCCTTTCCGACTCGCCGCGCCGCCATGCGGCGATCTTCTTGTGATTGCCCGAGGTGAGAACCTCGGGGATCTGCCGGCCCTCGAATTCCTGCGGCCGCGTGTAGTGCGGGTGTTCGAGCAGGCCGTTTTCAAAGCTCTCTTCATCGCCCGACACCGCATTGCCCATCACGCCGGGCAACAGCCGCACGACAGCGTCGAGCAGCACAAGGGCTGCCGGCTCGCCGCCGGAGAGGATGAAGTCGCCGACCGAGACCTCTTCCAGCCCACGCGCGTCAATCACCCGCTGGTCAACGCCCTCGAAGCGTCCGCAGACGATGACGACACCCGGCCCGGCGGCCAGTTCACGCACGCGGGCCTGCGTCAGCGGCTTGCCACGCGGGCTCATCAGCAGGCGCGGGCGCGGATCACCCTCTGGCGAGGCGTGGTCGATGACGCTGGCCAGCACATCGGCGCGCATCACCATGCCGGCGCCGCCGCCGGCCGGCGTATCGTCGACGGTGCGATGGCGGTCGCTGGCGAAATCGCGGATCTGGATTGCTTCCAGCGACCATGTGCCTGATACCAGGGCCCGGCCGGCCAGCGACAGGCCGAGCGCGCCGGGAAACATCTCGGGATAGAGCGTCAGCACCGAGGCGGAAAAACTCACCGGTTTCCCCCGGCGTCCTTGGGCCCGCGCGGCCTGCCCTTCGGGTCGAAACCGTAGCGGCCGGGTTCATCGCCGTCTTCGTCATCGATCAAGCCCGCCGCCGCCGGATCGATGCGGACAAAGCCCTCTTTGATCGACACGTCAGGAACGGCGGCCTGGGTGAACGGGATCAGCACGCCTTTGCGCCCCGCCAACGTCACGTCGAGAATGTCGCCGCCGCCGAAATTATGCACGGCGACGACCTTGCCGATGTCAGCACCGGTATCGTCCCGGACCGCCAGCCCGACGAGATCGGCATGATAGAATTCGTCCTCTTCGCCGTCGTCAGGCAGCATCGAGCGGTCGACGAACAATTCCGTGCCGGCAAGCGCCTCGGCGGCGTTGCGGTCGCTGATGCCCTTGAAACGCACCACCACGACGTTGTTGGCCGGCCTGATGTCGACGATCTGGAAGGCGCGGCCGTCCTTGGCATAGAGCGGCCCGTAGTCGGCCAGCGCCAGCGGATCGCCGGTGAAGGTCTTCACGCGCAATTCGCCCTTGATGCCGTGGGCGGCGCCGATCACGGCCATCTGGACGGGGTTTTGCGGTTTGGTCATCGGAAAAATCCTTTGCCTTGCTCTAGCTCCACCCTCTTGTCATTTCAATGACGCGGCTCTTCACGGCTTCCTAACCCGGCTGCCGGAAGATGGCCCAGAATGGAAGAACGGCATATCGGAAGAGCGCAATGCAGGAATTCCTCATCCCGGCCAAACCAGACCTTCAGGCGGCCCGCGAAAGCTGGCTGAAGATGCTGGCGCGCGAGCGCCGGATGTCGCCGGAAACCGTGGAGGCCTATGAGCGCGATACGCGCCAGTTCCTGCATTTCCTGACCGGCCATTGCGGCGGTTCGCCCGGTATTTCGGATATCGCCGATCTGCGCCCGGCCGATCTGCGCGGCTTTCTCGCCGCCCGCCGCGCCGGAGGCGCCGGCGCCCGCACGCTCGGACGCGGGCTGGCCGGCATCCGCTCGCTGCTGCGCTTTCTGGAGCGGCGCGGCCTCGTCAATGCGGCGGGTGCTGCGGCACTGCGCGCGCCACGGCAGCCGAAGTCGCTGCCCAAGCCGCTGACGGCAAGCGATGCGAAACACGTCGTTTCGGTGGAGGGCCAGCTGGCGGAGGAACCGTGGATCGCTGCCCGCAACGGCGCCGTGCTGACGCTGCTCTACGGCTCGGGCCTGCGCATTTCCGAGGCGCTCGGCCTGTCCGGCGCCGATCTGTCGTCGCCTGATGAAACGGTGCTGCGCGTCACCGGCAAGGGCGGCAAGACGCGGCTGGTGCCGGTGCTGCCGGTGGCGCTGCGGGCGATCGCCGAGTACCGCCGGCTTTGCCCCTATCATCTCGACCCGAAGGGCCTGCTGTTTCGCGGCGCCCGCGGCGGCCCGCTCAACCCGGCCATCGTCCAGCGCGACATGGCCAAGTTGCGCTCGGCGCTCAATCTGCCCGACACCGCCACGCCGCACGCCTTGCGCCATTCCTTCGCCACGCATCTGCTTGGACGCGGCGGCGACCTGCGCACCATCCAGGAACTTTTGGGCCACGCCAGCTTGTCGACGACACAGATCTACACCGGCCTCGACACCGCGAGGCTGCTCGAAATCTATGAAGCGGCCCATCCGCGGGCGTAACCGACGCATGATTTCGCAAAGTTGCAGCCAAGATATGAGCCGTGGAGCCATGTCCAAGACAATTTTGCTGCGCCGGTTAACCGTTTCGCCGTTCTTTGTCTCTAAAAAGCGGACCATGAAACGCGTCATTGCCATCGCCGACCGCACGGCCCTTGCCTCGTTGAGGCTGCTCGTGGCGCTCAACGTCCTGTTTTTTCTCTCTTTCCTCATCATCGCGCTGCTCGCCGCCGGCAAGGCGCGCGCCGAAACCCCGGCCTGCGCCGGCGCCGACATGCTGTCGGCCTTGCAGAAGGACGACCCGGCCACCTACCGCAAGATCGAGACCGAAGCGGCCGCGACACCGAACGGCAAGGGCCTGTTGTGGAAACTGGAAAAGGCGGGCGAAAGACCGTCCTTCCTGTTCGGCACCATGCATATGTCCGACCCGCGCGTGACCACTCTGCCGCCCGCCGCGCAAAAGGCCTTTGACGCCGCGGACACTATCGTCATCGAGACCACGGAGGTGCTCGATCAGCAGAAGATGATGGCGGCGTTCCTGAAAGAGCCGGAACTGATGATGTTCACCGACAGCACCACGCTGTCCTCGCTGCTGTCGCCCGACGATGCGGCGGCGGTGAACAAGGCGCTCGACTCGCGCGGCATCCCGCCGGCGAGTGTCGCCAAGATGAAACCGTGGATGCTGTCGACCATGATCGCGCTCCCGGCCTGTGAACTGGCCCGCCAGGCCGGCGGCACGCCGGTGCTCGACATCAAGCTTGCGCAGGACGCCAAAGCCTCAGGCAAAGCCGTCGATGGGTTGGAGACCATCGCCGACCAGCTTCGCGCCATGGCCTCCCTGCCGCTCGCTTTTCACATGAAGGGCCTCGTCGACACACTGAAGCTCGGCAACAGGGTGAACGACGTCAACGAAACCATGATCGTGCTTTACCAGCGCGGCGACATCGGCATGCTCTGGCCGATATTTCGTGCCGTCCTTCCCGGCGACAAAGACGATTCGGCGGGCTATGCCGCCTTCGAGGAAACCATGATCACCAGCCGCAACAAGGTGATGATCGACCATGCCGGGCCGATCCTCGCCAAGGGCAACGCCTTCATGGCGGTCGGCGCCCTGCACCTTCCGGGCGCGGAAGGTCTGGTCGAGGATTTCCGCAAGGCCGGCTACACCGTCACTGCCGTCGATTGAGTTGCACGGTTGAGTTGCGAATCCAGCAAGACGTGATTCGGAGCGATGCCTTTCCCGAATCACGGAAAGCTTGTCTCAGTACAGGAAGGTCGAAAGGTTTATTTTGGCTCGATTGCTGCGAATTTTGCGAGTAAAGTGCGTGCGGACAAACGATTCCCGGCGAAGATTGCCCTGTTTTCGGCGGTTTCGATCCCTAGCGTGAAACCTGTTCGGCGATTGCGCGTTGATGTGTGTTGATTGATACCTTTCATCCCACGGAGGACACTTTTATGGCGAATCCAAACGACCCGTACACCACTCCGACACCCCCTCCCAGGTCGGGTGGCGGCAGCACCGGCTGGCTGATTGCCCTGGTTGTCGTTATTCTGGCTATTGTCGCTTACTATGTTTTTGGAAGAAGCGACGAAGCGCCAGCGCCTACTGAACCGCCGGCCGCCACGACGCCGGCCCCGGCGCCTGCTGAACCGACGCCTGCTCCGGCAGAGCCTGCGCCAGCTCCGGCACCCGCAGAGCCAGCTCCAGCGCCTGCACCGGCACCTGCTCCGGCGCCTGCAGAGCCAGCGCCTGCTCCGGCGCCCGCACCAGCCCCGCAGTGATCGGCTGCTGACTCCAGATACGAACGGCCCGCTGAAAAGCGGGCCGTTTTGCTTTGAGCCGTCAGATGGCTGCCGGAGGTGGGGAAGGCCTACATGTGGATCGGCTTGAAGAAGGTCGCCAGTGCCGCTTCCTTCACCGCTTCCGACATCGTCGGATGGGCGTGGCAGGTGCGGGCAAGATCTTCCGACGAGCCGCCGAACTCCATCAGCACCGCCGCCTCGTGGATCATCTCGCCGGCGCCGAAACCGACGATGTGGACGCCGAGCACGCGGTCGCTCTGCTTGTCAGCCAGGATCTTCACGAAGCCGTCGGTATGCAGCATGGCGCGCGCCCGCCCATTGGCGCTGAACGGAAATTTTCCAGCCTTATAGTCGATGCCGGCCTTCTTCAGCTCTTCCTCGGTCTTTCCCACTGAGGCGATTTCCGGACTGGTGTAGACGACGTTCGGGATCACCTCATAGTTCACATGGCCGGCCTGCCCGGCAATGATCTCGGCCACCGCCACCCCCTCGTCCTCGGCCTTGTGCGCGAGCATCGGCCCGGCGATGACGTCGCCGATGGCGTAGATGCCGGGTACATTGGTCTTGAGATGGCCGTCCGTCTTGACCCGGCCACGCTCGTCGACCTCGACACCGGCTTCCTTCAGCCCGAGACTGTCCGAATAAGGCCGGCGTCCCGTCGCGATTAGCACCGCATCGGCCTCGATGATCTCGGCCGCACCGCCCTTGATCGGCTCGAACGTCACGGTGGCACCCTTCTTGGCCTTGGCGACACCGGTGACCTTGGCGCCGAGCTTGAACTCGACGCCTTGCTTGGACAGCATGCGCTGGAACTGTTTGGCAACCTCGCCGTCCATGCCGCCCAGAATGGTGTCGAGGAACTCGACGACGGTCACCTTGGCGCCGAGCCGCGCCCATACCGAGCCGAGCTCCAGCCCGATGACGCCGCCGCCGACCACCACCAGATGGCCCGGCACCTTGGCCAGCGACAACGCGCCGGTCGAGGACATGATGACCTTCTCGTCGATGTCGACCTTGACGCCCGGAATGCCGGCGACGTCGGAGCCGGTGGCGATGACGATGTTCTTGGTCTCGATCTCCTCGACCTTGCCGTCCTCGCCGGTCACCGACACCTTGCCGGCGGACAAGACCTTGCCGGTGCCGCGAAAGCTGTCGATCTTGTTCTTCTTGAACAGGAAGGCGACGCCGTTGACGTTGGACGACACGGTCGCATCCTTGTGCGCCATCATCTTCCCTAGATTGAGCTTTGGCGCACCGATCTCGACGCCGAGCGCGTCGAAGGAATGACCGGCCTCGGCAAAGATTTCGGAAGCATGCAGCAGCGCTTTGGACGGGATGCAGCCGATATTGAGGCAGGTGCCGCCGAAGGTCGGGTTCTTTTCGACCACCGCCGTCTTCAGGCCGAGCTGTGCCGCCTTGATGGCGCAGACGTAACCGCCCGGTCCCGATCCGATGATAACGACGTCATAAGCCATGATACTGTCCTTCTGGTCTGGCACTCAGCGGCCGCCGCTCACATTCAGGATCGCGCCCGTCGTATAGGACGCGTCGTCCGACAAAAGATAAAGAACCGCATGCGCGACTTCATCTGAAGTGCCCGCCCGTTTCATCGGCAGCATGTCCTTCATCCGCTCGACGCGGTCGGGCTGGCCGCCCGAGGCATGGATCTCGGTGCCGATGATGCCAGGACGCACCGCATTGACGCGCACGCCCTCGGTTGCCACCTCGCGGGCCAACCCAAGGGTGAAGGTGTCGATCGCGCCCTTGGACGCCGCGTAGTCGACATATTCGCCCGGCGAGCCATGCGCTGAGGCGGCGGACGAAATGTTGACGATCGCGCCGCCCCTGCCGCCATGGCTGCTCGACATGCGCTTCACGGCCTCGCGGGCGCACAGCATCGGGCCGATGACGTTGATGCGCATCATGCGCTCCAGCCGCGCAACGCTCATCTCGTCGACGCGTGCCTTGACGTCGACCACGCCGGCATTGTTGACAAGGGCGTCGAGCCGGCCGTAGGCGCGGTCCACTGCCTCGAACATGGCCACGACATCGGCCTCAACGCCGACATCGCCCTTGACCGCCAAAGCCTCGCCTCCTGCCGCCGCTATTTCAGCGACCAGTGCGTCGGCGGCGCTTTGGTTCGTCGCGTAGTTGACCGCCACGCGGTAGCCGGCCTTGGCTGCCAGCCGGCAGATGGCGGCGCCGATTCCGCGGCCGCCGCCGGTGACCAGCAGGACTTTTTTCGTCGCGCTCATTCCTGGCAGCCTTTCAGCGAAAAAACGTCCCACGGCACTTTCGAAAAGCCATTGGCGCCATAGGCGGACGACATCTGCAGCGACGGCCCGAGGTCGGGAAAGATCAGGGCCTTCGGCGCATCCACGCCCTCGGCCGGCAGCAGAGCGATGTTGCCCTTCTCGTCAGCACTGTAGACGACCCCCTCCCACACTGTGCAGGCGGCGAGCTCGTCGCCGGTGACGTCGCCTGTCGGGCATTTGTACATCAGCGAACCATGCGGCCGCGCCACGCCTTCCGTCCACATGACGATACCGTCGAGTACGACGCTGTTGTCGAGCACCATCTTGAAGGTGTTGGTGACGACAGCCGATCCCCCGGTCGGCCTGAAATCGATCTCGGCCGCGCTTTCGGCATCGCCATAGACGGCGAGCTCGAGCGGACAGGCGGCAAAGGCTGCCGATCCCGTCTGCGCAACACCGGCCGTGCACAGCGTGAAAATCAATCCGGAGCGCAAACGAGAGGAGCTCATTCGGTGGCGCAGATCCATTCTCCGGCTCACCTCGACCTACCTTAGAGGTCGAGCACCAGCCGCTCCGGATCCTCCAGGCTTTCCTTGACCCGGACCAGGAAGGTCACCGCTTCCTTGCCGTCGACGATGCGGTGATCGTAGGAGAGCGCCAGATACATCATCGGCCGGATCACGATCTGGCCGCCGACCACCACCGGCCGCTCCTGGATCTTGTGCATGCCCAGAATGCCCGACTGCGGCGCGTTGAGGATCGGCGTCGACATCAGCGAGCCGTAGACGCCGCCGTTAGAAATCGTAAACGTGCCTCCTTGCATATCCGCCACGGAAAGCTTGCCGTCACGCGCGGCGACGCCCAGCCTGCCGATATCCTTCTCGATCTCGGCGATCGACATCTGGTCGGCGTCGCGCACGACCGGCACGACGAGGCCCTTTTCGGTGCCGACGGCGACGCCGATATGGGCGTAGTTCTTGAAGATGATGTCGGTGCCGTCGATCTCAGCATTGACGGAAGGGATTTCCTTCAGCGCATGGGTGACGGCCTTGGTGAAGAAGCCCATGAAGCCCAGCTTCACGCCGTGCTTCTTCTCGAACACATCCTTGTATTTGGTCCTGAGCGCCATCACCGCGCTCATGTCCACCTCGTTGAAAGTGGTCAGCATGGCTGCGGTCGACTGCGCTTCCTTGAGGCGGCGCGCGATGGTCTGCCGCAGCTTGGTCATGCGCACGCGCTCTTCGCGCGACGCGTCGTCGGCCGAGGACGGCGCACGGGCAGCAACCGGTGCAGGGGCCTTCGGCGTCTCGGCCGGTTGCGACGGCGCGCCCCTGGCGATCGCGTCGAGCACGTCGCCCTTCAGCACCTGGCCGCGCTTGCCGGAGCCCGAGACCTGGTCGACCGCGAGATTGCTCTCGGCCAGCAGCTTGGCCGCCGCCGGCGCCGGCGGCATCGCGCGCGCCTCGATCGGCCCGGCATCGCCGGCGATCTTGGCGGTCTCGGCCGCGGCTTGCTCGACTGTGGATGCGGCGGTCGGAGCCGAGGCCTGCGACACCGCGTCCTGCTTCGTTTCAGGAGTTGACGCCTTCGCGGGCGCTGCCGCTTTTGCCCCGTCGCCCGCCGAAATCATGCCGAGCAAAGCGCCGACCTCGACCGTCTCGCCTTCCTTGACGGCGATTTCGCTGAGCGTTCCTGCGGCCGCGGCCGGCACTTCCACCGTTACCTTGTCGGTTTCGAGCTCGACCAGCGGCTCGTCGGTGGCGATCGCGTCGCCCACCTTCTTGAACCATTTGCCGATGGTCGCCTCGGTGACGGATTCGCCAAGAGTGGGGACGCGGATTTCGGTAGCCATTTGCCTGTCCGTTTTTCTGTCGGTTCTGTTCTATTCGCCGAGCTCTGTTCTATTCACCGAGCGCGTCTTCGAGCAAGGCGGCAAGCTGGGCGAGATGCTTCGACATCAATCCGGTGGCCGGCGACGCGGCGGCCGGCCGGCCGGTATAGCGCACCCGCTGATGCTTGGCGTCGATATGCGCCAGCACCCATTCCAGATACGGATCGATGAACGACCAAGCGCCCATATTCTTGGGCTCCTCCTGGCACCACACCATCTCGGCGTTGCGGAAGCGTGACAGCTCGGTGATCAGCGCCTTGGCCGGGAAGGGATAGAGCTGTTCGACGCGCAGCAGATAGATGTCGTTGATGCCGCGCTTCTCGCGCTCCTCGTAGAGGTCGTAATAGACCTTGCCCGTGCAGAGCACGACGCGGCGGATCTTCGAATCCTTGGTGAGCTTGATCGCCTGGCCGGGGAGCTGCTGGGCATCGTCCCACAACAGCCGGTGGAACGCGCTTTCGCCCGACATCTCCGGCAGCGTCGACACCGCCCGCTTGTGACGCAGCAGCGACTTCGGCGTCATCAGGATCAGCGGCTTGCGGAAATCCCGCTTCAACTGCCGGCGCAGGATGTGGAAGTAGTTGGCCGGCGTCGTGCAGTAGGCCACCTGCATGTTGTCTTCGGCGCAAAGCTGCAGGAAGCGCTCGAGCCTGGCCGACGAATGTTCCGGCCCCTGGCCTTCATAGCCATGCGGCAACAGGCAGACGAGGCCCGACATTCTGAGCCACTTGCGCTCGCCCGACGAGATGAACTGGTCGAACACCACCTGGGCGCCGTTGGCGAAATCGCCGAACTGGGCTTCCCAGAGCGTCAGCGCCTTCGGCTCGGCCAGGCTGTAGCCGTATTCGAAGCCGAGCACGGCCTCTTCTGACAGCATCGAGTTGATGACCTCGAAGCCGGCTTGCGCCGCCGACAGATTGTTGAGCGGAATGTAGCGCGTCTCGTCGCGCTGATCGTAGAGCACGGAGTGGCGTTGCGAGAACGTTCCGCGCTCCGAATCCTGTCCGGACAGCCGGACCGGATTGCCGTCGAGCAGGATGGCGCCGAAGGCCAGCGCCTCGGCTGTAGACCAGTCGATGCCTTCGCCCGACTCGATCGCCTGGCGGCGATTCTCGAGAAACCGCAGGATCGTCTTGTGGGCCTCGAAATCCTTCGGTACCTCGGTCAGCTTCTTGCCGATTTCCTTCAGCGTCTTGACCGGCACGGCGGTCTTGCCGCGCCGCTGTTCGTCCTGGTTGTCGGCCGTGCGCAGGCCCGACCAAGCGCCATCCAGCCAGTCGGCCTTGTTTGGCTTGTAATGCTGGCCGACTTCGAATTCCTGCTCGAGATGTGCCCGCCAGTCCGCCTTCATCTTGTCGAATTCGGCCTGGGTGAGGTGGCCCTCGGCGATCAGCCGGTCGGCATAGATCTGCACCGTCGTCTTGTGGCTGCGGATGTTGCTGTACATGATCGGCTGGGTGAAAGCCGGTTCGTCGCCCTCATTGTGGCCGAAGCGGCGGTAGCAGAACATGTCGACCACGACAGGCTTGTGGAACTTCATGCGGAATTCGATCGCCACCTTGGTGGCATGGACCACGGCTTCCGGATCGTCACCGTTGACGTGGAAGATCGGCGCCTCGATCATCTTGGCCACATCCGATGGGTAGGGCGACGAGCGCGAGAAGCGCGGATTGGTGGTGAAGCCGATCTGGTTATTGATGATGAAATGCAGCGTGCCGGCGACGCGGTGGCCGCGCAGGCCCGACAAGCCGAGGATTTCGGCAATCACGCCCTGGCCGGCAAAGGCGGCGTCGCCGTGCAGGAGCAGCGGCAGCACCTTGGCGCGCTCTTCCAGCGGCACGATCTCCTCGCGGCTGCGGCCGAACAGGGAGTCCTGCTTGGCCCGCGCCTTGCCCATCACCACCGGATCGACGATTTCCAGATGCGACGGATTGGCGGTCAGCGACAGGTGCACCTTGTTGCCGTCGAACTCGCGGTCCGACGAAGCACCGAGATGGTACTTCACGTCGCCCGAGCCCTCGACCTCGTCGGGTGCGGCCGAGCCGCCCTTGAACTCGTGGAAGATGGCGCGGTGCGGCTTGGCCATCACCTGGGAGAGCACATTCAGCCGGCCGCGATGCGCCATGCCGAGCACGATCTCCTTCATGCCGAGCTGGCCGCCGCGCTTGACGATCTGCTCCAGCGCCGGGATCAGCGCCTCTGCGCCGTCGAGACCGAAGCGCTTGGTGCCCTTGTATTTGACGTCGATAAACTGCTCGAAGCCTTCGGCCTCGACCAGCTTCTGCAGGATCGCCTTCTTGCCGGTGGCGGTGAAGGAGATCTCCTTGTCGGTGCCCTCGATGCGCGCCTGGATCCAGGCCTTCTCCTCGGGATCGGAAATATGCATGAACTCGACGCCGAGCGTCGAGCAATAGGTGCGGGTCAGGATATCGAGCATCTGCCGGATGGTGCCGAATTCGAGGCCGAGCACATTGTCGAGGAAGATCGGGCGATCGTAATCGGCGGCGGTGAAGCCGTAATTTTCCGGCGACAGCTCGTTATAGTCCTCGAGCGGCTTGGCGATGCCGAGCGGATCGAGATTGGCGTGCAAATGGCCACGCATGCGGTAGGCACGGATCATCATGATGGCGCGCACGGAATCGCGCGTCGCCTGATGCACGTCGGCGTCGGAAAGGGAGACGCCGTTCATCACCGCCTTGTGCTGGACCTTCTTCTCGATGTGCTTCTCGACGATGCCCCAATTGCCGTCGAGCGCCGACACCAATTCGCCATTGGCCTGCAGCGGCCATGAGGGCTTGGCCCAAGAGGCGCCCTTGGCATTCTTGCGGACATCGCCGGCGTCGTCCTTCAGCGCCGCGAAGAAATCCCGCCATTCGGGATCGACTGAAGAGGGATCGTCCTCATAGGCGGCGTAGAGCGCGTCGATATAGTCGGCATTGCCGCCATAGAGGAAAGAGGTAAGCGAGAATTGGTCGTTGGCCTGATCTTGTCTTGCCATGTCACTGTCGAAGCCTTGGCTTCGTCTCCTTTTCCGAAGGGGAGTAAGGCAGTAGGGCAGTAGGGAAAGTGGCAATTGTCGCCACTCGTCCCGTTCTTCCTATTCCCCTACCCCCTTACTGCCCTTACTGCCCTTACTGCCTTAACCTTTGATCGCCTCGACCAGCGTCGTGCCAAGCCGGGCCGGCGAGGGCGAAACCCTTATCCCTGCCGATTCCATCGCCGCGATCTTGTCCTCGGCGCCGCCCTTGCCGCCGGAAATGACCGCGCCGGCATGACCCATGGTGCGGCCGGCCGGCGCCGTGCGCCCGGCGATGAAACCGGCCATCGGCTTCTTGCGGCCATGCCTGGCTTCGTCCTTGAGGAACTGCGCGGCGTCTTCCTCGGCCGAGCCGCCGATCTCGCCGATCATGATGATCGATTGGGTCTCCTCGTCGGCGAGGAACATCTCCAGCACGTCGATGAACTCCGTGCCTTTGACGGGATCGCCACCGATGCCGACGGCGGTGGTCTGGCCGAGGCCGACATTGGTGGTCTGGAACACTGCCTCATAGGTAAGCGTTCCCGAGCGGGAAACAACGCCGACCGAGCCCTTGCGGAAGATGTTGCCGGGCATGATGCCGATCTTGCATTCGTTGGGGGTCAGCACACCGGGGCAGTTGGGACCGATGAGCCGCGATGTCGAGCGGTCGAGCCTTGCCTTGACCTTGATCATGTCGATCACCGGGATGCCCTCGGTGATGCAGACGATCAGCGGGATCTCGGCTTCGATCGCTTCCAGGATCGCCTCTGCGGCGCCCGCCGGCGGCACATAGACAACGGAAGCATTGGCGCCGGTCGTTGCCTTGCCTTCGGCAACCGTGGAAAAGATCGGCAGGCTCTCGCCCTTGGCGCCGGTCCACGTCTCGCCACCCTTCTTGGGGTGGATGCCGCCGACCATTTTTGTCCCGTGATAGGCCAGCGCCTGTTCGGTATGGAACGTGCCGGTCTTGCCGGTCAGGCCCTGCACGAGCACCTTGGTGTTCTTGTCGACGAGAATGGACATTTTGCGACCTGATCAGTGAGTGCGGAAGGGGTTGATGGCGACCACGGTACCGTAAGTCTGTCCGTGGTTGAGGTCTTCGGTGTAAAGTGTCTTGACGCCAAGGCGCTCGGCGGCGGCGATGATTGCGCCATCCCAATATGAAATCTGGTAGCGCTGCGAGTTCTCAATGCCCCGCATGACGACCGCGCTGTCCAAATCCTGGCAGGGCTTCATGGAGATCGCGGCGACCCATTCGGCGGCCTTCGCTGGGGCCAGCGTGACATCCGCTCGTTTGGTCACATTCACATAGAACTCCTGCAGCACCTGTGCGGAGGTCGAATAGTCTTCCTTGGCGATCAACTCCACAGCGCGCTTGTACTTGGCGCGCTCGGATTTGTGCCCGATGGCGGCATAGACGAGCACGTTCGTGTCGAGGAAGCACTCAGCGGTCATAGAGAGCTTCCCGGTTCCACTTCTTGCCGCCCATGTCGCCTGCCGCCTCGCGGGCAAGGTTCAGCAAGGCTTGCCGTGCCTCGTCCTTGGCGCGCCGCTTCGTCGCCACTGTCGCGAAAAACTCGCGCACCATGGCGTTGACGGTCGTTCGCTGTTCGGCAGCCGTCAGCTTGACCTGCTCCAGAATCTCATCCTCAACCGCAAGAGTGATGTTCTTCATTCTCTTTTCTCCTGAAAATGTCACACAGTATATGTGTAACTGTGTGACATTCACAAGGTCGCTACAGCCGTTTCAGTTCCGCGACGGTGAGGTCGCTCTTGGCATTGCCGGTGTTGAGCGTCGTCGCCGGCTCGAACATCAGCACCACCGGCTCCTCGCTCAGCGAGCGCGGCCGATGCTCGACGGACCGCGGCACGACGATGAACTCGCCGCTGCCAAGCTCCACCGTGCCGTCGCGGAAATCGATAGCGATGCGGCCGCGCAGCACCAGAAACGCTTCGTCCTCATTGTCATGCGCATGCCAGTCGAAGACATCGCCAAACTTGGCGATCTTGACCTGGGCGTCGTTGACGTCGCCGGCGATATGCGGATCGAAGACCTTTTTGATCTTCTGATCCGCAGCCTCGACCAGATTTATCTTGTGCGGAGGCACCAGATCAGCCCTTCACCGCCGCCACGATCTTCTTGGCCGCGTCGTCGAGGTCGTCGGCGGAGACGACGTTAAGCCCGCTGTCGTTGATGATCTTCTTGCCGAGCTCGGCATTGGTGCCTTCGAGCCGCACCACCAGCGGCACCTGCAGCCCGACTTCCTTGACTGCTGCGATGACGCCCTCGGCGATGATGTCGCACTTCATGATGCCGCCGAAGATGTTGATCAGGATGCCTTTGACCGCCGGATCCTTGGTGATGATCTTGAACGCCGCCGTCACCTTCTCCTTCGACGCACCGCCGCCGACATCCAGGAAGTTGGCGGGCTCGGCGCCATAGAGCTTGATGATGTCCATCGTCGCCATGGCAAGGCCGGCGCCATTGACCATGCAGCCGATATTGCCGTCGAGCGCGACATAGGCGAGGTCGTATTTCGACGCCTCAATCTCCTTCTCGTCTTCTTCGGTGATGTCGCGAAGCTCCATCACGTCGGGATGGCGGAACAGCGCGTTGTTGTCGAACGACACTTTTGCGTCGAGCACGCGGAGCCGGCCATTCTTCATGACGATCAGCGGATTGACCTCGAGCAGGCTCATGTCCTTCTCGACGAAGGCCTTGTAGAGGATCGGGAACAGCGTCTCGCCGTCATTGGCGGCCTCGCCGTCGAGCTTCAGCGCGCCGTTGAGTTCTTCCAAATCGTCCGCCGTCACACCCTTTTCCGGGTCGATGGCGACGGTGATGATCTTTTCCGGCGTGTCATGGGCGACCGCCTCGATGTCCATGCCGCCCTCGGTCGAGACGACGAACGCGATGCGGCCGACGGAGCGGTCGACCAGCAGCGACAGGTAGAGCTCGCGCTCGATGTCGGCGCCGTCCTCGATATAGAGGCGGTTGACCTGCTTGCCCGCCGGGCCGGTCTGCTTGGTGACCAGCGTGTGGCCGAGCATCTCGTTGGCGTTGGCAACGACGTCGGCCACCGACTTCGCCAGCCGCACGCCGCCCTTGGCGTCGGGACCGAGCTCCCTAAACTTGCCCTTGCCGCGGCCGCCGGCATGGATCTGGCTCTTCACCACATAAAGGGGACCGGGCAGCACCTTGGCGGCGGCTTCCGCTTCGCTTGCCTCGAACACCGGCACGCCTTCGGCCACCGGTGCTCCAAAGCCCTTAAGCAGCGCCTTGCCCTGATATTCATGGATGTTCATGCGCGTTGTCTCCAGGTCACTTGGCGGCGGGTCACTTGGCGGCGAGATGCGGAGCGATCTTGACGCAGGCCTCGCACAGGCCCTGCACCGCCGCCACCGAACTGTCGAACATCTTCTGCTCGGGCTTGCTGAGCTCGATCTCGATGATGCGCTCTACGCCGCCGGCACCGATCACCACCGGCACGCCGACATAGGTGTTCTTGACGCCATACTGGCCGGAGAGATGCGCAGCACAGGGCAGCACGCGCTTCTTGTCCTTGAGATAGGCTTCGGCCATGGCGATCGCCGAGGCGGCCGGTGCGTAGAAGGCCGAGCCGGTCTTGAGCAGGCCGACGATCTCGGCGCCGCCGTCGCGGGTGCGCTGCACGATCTGGTCGAGCTTTTCCTTCGAGGTCCAGCCCATCTTGACGAGGTCGGGCAGCGGGATGCCGGCGACCGTCGAATAGCGGATCATCGGCACCATGGAATCGCCATGGCCGCCGAGCACGAAGGCGGTGACATCCTCGACCGAGACCTTGAATTCCTCGGCCAGGAAATAGCGGAAGCGCGAACTGTCCAGCACCCCGGCCATGCCGACGACATGGCTCTTCGGCAGTCCGGAAAACTTCTGCAGCGCCCAGACCATGGCGTCGAGCGGGTTGGTGATGCAGATGACAAAGGCTTTCGGCGCGTATTTCTTGAGACCCGCGCCAACCTGCTCCATGACCTTCAGGTTGATGCCGAGAAGGTCGTCGCGGCTCATGCCGGGCTTGCGCGGCACGCCGGCGGTGACGATGCAGACGTCGGCTCCCTCGATGCCGGCGTAATCGTTGACGCCGGTCAGCCTGGAATCGAACCCATCGACCGGCGACGACTGCGCGATATCCAGCCCCTTGCCTTGCGGGATGCCCTCGGCGATATCGAACAGCACAACGTCGCCGAGATCCTTGAGGCCGATCATGTGGGCGAGCGTGCCGCCGATCATGCCCGAGCCGATAAGCGCTATCTTGTTGCGTGCCATGTCAGGAGGTTTTCCCTTTAGACTGTGACGGCGCCCAAATCCTTCACGAATTTGATGACGGCGTCGAGGAAGGAGGCCGGAATGCTGCGGGGAAGCCGCAAAGATTTCGCCGCACCCAATAGCCCCGGCGCACAAAATATTCAAACGATTATTTTGGAGTGAGTTTTTTCAATCGGTTAGATCGATTGGGGTTTACGTAAACGTCAAAGTCTGTAAGCCGACTTCGGAGACTTTACATAATGGAAGTGGAAATCGTAAGGCTCAACCAAGGCGATGACGCCCTTGTGATGCGGGTCGCCGAGGATGTGTTCGATGAACCGGTCAGGCCGGATCGGCTGGCAGCATATCTCCGCGAACCCGGCCATTTCATGATCGTCGCCGTGGCCGATGACGTGGTCATCGGTCAATGCGCCGCCGTTATCCATCGGCATCCCGACAAGGTGAGTGAACTCTATGTCGACGAGGTGGGCGTATCGCCAGCCTTCCAACGCCAGGGCATCGCGACGAAGATGCTCGACGCGATGTTTGAGCTCGGCCGCGAGCTTGGCTGCGAGGAGGCCTGGGTCGGCACTGAGCCGGACAATATTGCGGCCCGCGCGGTGTATGAGGCGCGGAAGGAGCCACATGGGGCGGCGGAGGAGTTCGTGATGTATGTATTTGAGTTGTAGGGCACCACAGCGGGACCGAACCTTTTGGCGATGGCGGGACAGCACCCCCTCTGTCCGGCAGGACAGAGAGGGGTGTGACGGGACGCTACGAAACGAGGTTTAGGCCTGCGCCTGCCTCGCCTCCACAGGCACCACCTTCCCCCTTTGCCTCCCCGCCCAGTCTTCCAGCCATTCATGGCTCTGCATCTCGATCAGCCGTGACGCGGTGCGCTCGAACTCGAAGACCTCGTTGCCGCGCCTGGCCGTGTACAGCTGCGGTGGCGGTGCAGCGGCGCTCACCACCAGCCGCACATGATGATCGTAGAGCGTGTCGATCAGCAGGATGAAGCGCTTGGCCTCGTTGCGCATGCCTTCGCCGAGCACCGGCACATGATCGATGAAGATGGTCGAGAAGCGGGCGGCAATCGCCAGGAAATCGCGGGCACCGAGCGGTTTTTCGCAAAGATCGGCAAAGGAAAACCGCGCTGCTTCACCGGCAGCGCGCGGTACCACGATCTGCCGGCCCTTTACCGTCAATGCCGCCTCGGCTGTCCGCCGGCCACGCGTCATCACTTCCCAGGCCTCGTCGAGGACAGCATCGGCGGCGGCATCGGCAGGGGTGACATACACCGGCAGGCGGCTGAGCTTGTCCAGCCGATAGTCCTTGTCGGCATCCAGCGCCAGCACCTGCGCATGCCGCTCCAGGATGCCGATGAAGGGCAGGAAAAGCTGGCGGTTCAAGCCGTCGTGGTAGAGATCCTGCGGCGCGACATTGGACGTGGCGACCAGCACGACGCCGTTGGCAAACAGCGCCGAGAACAGCCGGGACAGGATCATCGCATCGGCGATGTCGGTGACGGAAAACTCATCGAAGCACAGCACCCAGGCTTCCTCGGCCAGCGCGCGGGCCACCGGCGCGATCGGGTCGTCTTCCCTGACGGCGCCCTCTTTACGCGCCTGCCGGTGCTTCTGGATGCGATCCTGCACATCGGCCATGAAGTCGTTGAAATGGACACGACGCTTGCGCCTGACCGGCACCAGCTCGAAGAACATGTCCATCAGCATGGTCTTGCCGCGGCCGACGCCGCCATGGATGTAGAGGCCCTTGACGGCCTCGCGCGTTTCACGCTTGCGGGCGAACAGCCAGCCCAGCGCGCTCGATTTGTGCGCCAGCCGCTTTGCCGAGATCTCATCGATCAACCGGTCGAGTGCCGCGACGATCCGCTCCTGCGCCGGATCGCGGTCGATCAGGCCGGTATCGACCAGATGGTCGTAGCGCTGCCGGACGGTCGCATGGGTCTGAAGGCCGTCACGCAGATGCATCGGTCACGTCGTTCTAGAGCAATTCCACCAAAAGTGCTTAGCGGTTTTCGGTCCGGAATTGCGTATAAACAAAAGACAGCAATTCCAGGAAAGTGTAGCGGTTTTCCGTTCGGAATTGGGTAAAACAAATAAGCGGCGGGTCAGCCTCTTGTAAGCGAGATCGGCAGGCCGTTGGAAGTCTGGCCGTCGAATTTCTCACCGCCTGAGGAATAGAGCCGTGCCAGCGTGCCGCCATTCTCGTCGTACAGCGTCAACTGCTTGCCGGCGACGTTCCACGATTTGATGCCGTTGATCGGCGCCGGGCAATGCAGCGGTCCGGCCCGGTAGCCGGCGCCGAACTTGGTCTGCGGCGTCGCCACCTGGCAGCTCTGGCCGGACACACTGGCCTTCCACACGCCGGCGACGCTGCCTGCGGTAAGATCCGCGGCTCCGGCCGGAGCCGTCCCGTCCGGCGGCAACGAAGCGACCTGGGGGTCTTGCGGCGCCGTCGGAAATTTCGACGGGTCGGCCGTGCCGGGCGCCGCTGGCGGCGGCAACTGGTTTGCGGTCACTTTGCCGGAGGGCGCGGCTTGCAGCGGCGACGGCTGCTCCTGGTCCATCGACGAGAACCGTGACGTTGAACAGCCGCTCGCAACGAGCGCGGCAAGCGATACGGCCAGCAGACCGGTCTTCGAAAAATTCATTTCAAACCTCCGTCGGATCCGGCTGGGGCTGCCTTCCGCACAATATCCCCTTCACCAAGATGGAGAAGGTGGCGAAATTTCAACCCGATGTGGTTAAAATACCATTTGCGGCAGCGTCTGTTGCAATTTTGCCACAAAATGCATGCCGCCCAGCCTGCACTTCGGGCCTGACCCGAGGCTGCGCAGCGGTTTGCCTGGACGGACAGGCGTGACCTGGCGTCCGGCCGCCAAATGCTTGCGCCAGCCCGCTTCGGTCCTATCTCTGATGAAACGGAACCCTGCCGGAGGCGAAACCTTGGCTGCGAGAAAAAGAGCCGCCAATCGCTACTATAGCGGCCCGCCCAGCGATCATTTCGACGGCACCTTGTTCTTCAATCCCAACGGCAAGCCGCCTGCCCGCTTTTCCGATCTTTTGAAGTGGCAGCTGGGCGGCGAGCGCTCGAAATGGCCGGCGGCGAATCCGAGTCCGTTTCATCAAGCGACACCGGCCAAACGGATCGACGGCTCCGGGCTGAGGCTGACCATGGTCGGCCATTCCACGCTGCTCATCCAGACAGCCGGCCTGAACATCCTCACCGACCCGGTCTGGTCGCGGCGCGTCTCGCCGCTGTCCTTTGCCGGGCCGAAACGGGTCAATCTGCCGGGCATCGCCTTTTCCAACCTGCCGCCGATCGACCTCGTTTTGGTCAGCCACAACCACTACGACCATCTCGACCTCGCCACGCTGAAGCGGCTGAAGACAAAGCACGACCCGCTGGTGCTGACGCCGCTCGGCAATGACGCCATCATCGACGATGGCGTTCCCGGCATGCGGCTTTCCGTGCATGACTGGGGCGAGAGAGTCGAGATCGCCAAGGACGTCGCCGTCTATGTCGAGCCGGTGCACCACTGGTCGGCGCGCGGCACCCGCGACCGGCGCATGGCGCTGTGGGCGGGATTTGTGGTCGAGACGCCGGGCGGAAAGGTCTATTTCGCCGGCGACACCGGCTTCCACGATGGCATCAACTACCGGCTGATGGCCGAAAGGCACGGCGGCTTCCGCCTGGCCATCCTGCCGATCGGCGCCTACGAGCCGCGTTGGTTCATGGCGCCACACCACCAGAACCCGGAGGAGGCGGTGCAAGGCATGCTTTTGTGCAACGCCGCCCATGCTGCCGGCTGCCATTGGGGCACGTTCCGGCTGACCAACGAGCCGATCGACGAGCCGGCCAGAAAGCTTAGCGAAGCCCTCGACGATCAAGGTATCCCGCTAGAACGCTTTCGCGCCTTGCGTCCCGGCGAAGTCTGGGACGTGCCGGCGGTCTAGGCAGGCGGCCGGCTTCGCGGCCATCGAACCCCCTGCGGAACCCGGGCGTGGCAAACGCGTTGGTGAGCACCTACAACCGTCGGCTGCAAGGGGTCTCCCCATGATCAAATGGATTGTCATTCTTCTGATTATCGCGGCCGCGGCCAGCCTGCTCGGCATGCCGGCATTGGCCGGAGCCGCCGCCACCGGCGCCCGTATTCTCATCGGCATCGTGCTAATCATCTTCCTGCTGATCGTGCTTGGCGTCTTCGCGGTGGCCTAATGCATGTCGGGCAAAAATGCGCAGCAGAAAGCACGTGCGCTGGTTCAAAAATGTCAGAGCGTACTTTGTGCGTCCAAATGGACCCACGTCGCTCTGACGCGTGCGCACACTGGTAATTTCGGCCGGTATCCGCCATATAGGCGCCAAACCGGCATGAGACCTTTCGATCCATGGCAAGCACTGCCCCCTTCGCCAAGATGAACGGCATCGGCAACGAGATCATCGTTGCCGACATGCGCGGTCGCGCCGATCGGGTGACGCCGGCTGCCGCGCTTGCGCTCAATGCCGATGCCGCGACGAAATTCGATCAGATCATGGCGATCCACGACGCCACAACGCCGGGCACCGCCTTTTTCATCGACATCTTGAATTCCGACGGAACCGGCGCGCAGGCCTGCGGCAACGGCATGCGCTGCGTGGTGCAGGCACTTGCCGCCGAGACCGGCCAGAAGACGTTCGCCTTCGAGACCGTCGCCGGCATCCTCAACGCCGAAGAACATGCCGACGGGCTGATCTCGGTCGACATGGGCAAGCCGCGTTTTGGCTGGCAGGATATTCCGCTCGCCGAGGAATTTCGCGATACCCGGATGATCGAGCTGCAGATCGGCCCGATCGACGCGCCTGTGCTGCACTCGCCCTCGGTCGTGTCCATGGGCAATCCGCACGCTATCTTCTGGGTCGACCGCGACGTCTGGTCCTACGAACTCGACCGCTTCGGCCCGCTGCTCGAAAACCACCCGATCTTCCCCGAACGCGCCAACATCACCATCGCACGGGTGACCTCACCCGAGACGATGGTCATCCGCACCTGGGAGCGCGGCGCCGGCCTGACCAAGGCCTGCGGTACGGCGGCTTGTGCCGCCGTCGTCGCTGCCGCGCGCACCAGGCGGACCGGACGCAGCGTCTCTCTGGTGACACCCGGCGGCGGCTCCTTGCATGTCGAATGGCGCGGCGACGACCACGTCATCCTCACCGGCGCCGCCGAATGGGAGTTTTCCGGCAGCTTCGACCCGTCGACCGGCGTGTGGGCCCGCGACACCGAAAGCGCCGCCTGATGGCTCCTCTTGCCGAGAAGGGTCCTGCTCTTTCCAGGGGCCCCACACTTCCCAAAGGTGTAGACGTCGTCACCTTCGGCTGCCGGCTGAACACCTACGAATCCGAGGTGATGCGGCGGGAGGCGGAGAGCGCCGGCCTTGGCGCGCTGGAAGGCGGCGCAATCATCTTCAACACTTGCGCCGTCACCGGCGAGGCGGTGCGCCAGGCAAAACAGTCGATCCGCAAGGCCCGGCGCGAGAACCCGGCCGCCCGCATCATCGTCACTGGCTGCGCGGCGCAGACCGAGCCGCAGAATTTCGTCGCCATGGACGAGGTCGATCTCGTCCTCGGCAATGAAGAGAAGCTGAAGGCGCATTCCTATCGCGCGCTGCCGGATTTCGGCGTCAACGATACCGAGAAGGCTCGCGTCAACGATATTTTTTCGGTACGCGAGACGGCCGGCCACATGGTCGACGCCATCGAGGGCCGGGCGCGGGCCTTCGTCCAGGTGCAGAACGGCTGCGACCACCGCTGCACCTTCTGCATCATCCCCTATGGCCGCGGCAATTCGCGCTCTGTGCCGATGGGCGCCGTGGTCGAGCAGGTCAAGCGGCTGAGCGGCAATGGTTATGCCGAGATCGTGCTGACCGGCGTCGACATGACCAGTTTCGGCGCCGACCTGCCTGGCAGCCCGAAACTCGGCAAATTGGTCAAGACGATCCTGAAGCAGGTGCCTGGCGTGAAACGCCTGCGCCTCTCGTCGATTGATTCGATCGAGGCCGACGACGACTTGCTCGACGCCATCGCCACCGAGCCCCGGCTGATGCCGCATCTGCATCTGTCGCTGCAGGCGGGTGACGACATGATCCTGAAGCGGATGAAGCGCCGGCACAACCGGGATCAATCGATACGTTTTTGCGAGGATTTGCGCAAATTGCGTCCCGGCATCGTCTTCGGTGCCGACATCATTGCCGGCTTCCCGACCGAGACGGACGCTATGTTCGAAAAATCGCTGGAGATCGTCGAGGAATGCGGGCTGACGCATCTCCACGTCTTCCCGTTCTCGCCGCGCGAAGGCACCCCCGCCGCGCGCATGCCGCAGCTTCGCCGCGAACTGGTCAAGCAGCGTGCGGCACGGCTGCGCGCCGCCGGTGACGCCGCTTATCGCCGCCACCTCGCTGCACTCGCCGGAACACGCCAGTCGATCCTGGTCGAGCGTGACAGGCTCGGCCGCACCGAAGGCTTTACGCTTGCCACGATCTCCGGGGGCGCGCCGGGCGAAATCGTTGAGGCTGATATCGCCGGCCATGATGGCGCGCGCCTGATCGCGGCGCCGCTTGCCGCCCGCGCCGCCTGAGACGCAGGAACATGGCTGGTTTTCTCAAGAAGATATTTTCGTTCGGCAAGAAGGAAGTGGTCGAGGAGCGGATCGACGAGTCAGCACCCCTGCCGCCGATCAAATGGGACGCGCTGGAGGCGCTGAAGCCAGCCGCCGAACAGACTGTTCCGGAATTTTTGATACGCGAAGAGCCTCGGCCCGAAGCAGAAGCTGTGCCTCCGCCGCCAGTCGAGCCGGAAGCACCGCCCGCGCCGCAGCCGGCGCCTGTCGAAGAGGCCGAGCCCGAACCTGCGCCGACCATTCGGCCCGAGCCGGACATCCAGCCGGAACCTGCGCCGGTCGAGGAGCCGGAGGCGCCCGCCGAACAGGCGGCGCCAAAGGAGATTCCGGTCGCTCCCGTCATTCGCCAGCCAGCTCGGGAGCCAGAGCCGGAGGAAATTCCTGAGCCAGAGCCGACGCAGGAGATCGTCCAGTCTGAGCGTCCGTCATCCGAACGTGGCGCTGCCACTCATCCGCCTGCCGGCACCTTCTCCCGGTATAGGGACGGGGAGAAGGATGCTGATCGTCACGACGAGCCTCCTTTTGAAAGCGGCAAAGAAGAAGCTCCTACGCTGACGCCCCCCTCTCCCCGTCCTTTACGGGGAGAGAGTAAGGGTGAGGGGCAGCGCGGACCTGCGCAAGATGCCGCACCGCCGGCCGAGCCCACCTCAACTGCGCCCGAGCCTGAAGCGCCGCAAGCCGAAATCCCGCCCCCCATTCGCCAGCCGGCGCCGGTCGAGGCGAAGCCGGTCCGTGCCGAGATCGCGCCCGAGCCTGAAGCCGTGCCAGCGCCCCACCCTCCCCTCGATGGGGAGGGTCGCCGCGAAGCGGCGGGGTGGAGTGACAGCGCCGGCGCCAGTCACCCCCACCCCCGAGCTTCGCTCGGGACCTCCCCCATCGAGGGGGAGGTAAAGCGCGAGGCCGTTCCGCAGCCGCCGCCGGAGCCAAAGCCCGCCCCCGGCAAGGTCACCGTAACCAAGAAGGTCGAGCAGAAAGCCGGGCCGCAGAAGGCGCCGGAACCGGCACCGAAACGCTCTTGGTTCCAGCGCATGAAGGAGGGGCTTGCCCGCTCTTCCCGGGAACTGTCCGGCAACATCGCCGGCGTCTTCACCAAGCGCAAGCTCGATGAGGACACGCTCCAGGATCTGGAGGACGTGCTGATCCGCGCCGATCTCGGCATGGAAACGGCCCTGCGCATCACCGATTCACTGGCCGCCAGCCGCTACGGCAAGGACGTCTCCGAGGCGGAAGTCCGCGCCATCATGGCGACCGAAGTGGAGAAGGTGCTGACCCATGTCGCCTTGCCGCTGGAGCTCGACCTCAGCCACAAGCCGCATGTCATCCTTGTCGTCGGCGTCAACGGCACCGGCAAGACCACGACCATCGGCAAGCTGGCGGCAAAGCTCACCGATGGCGGCCTGTCGGTGATGCTCGCAGCCGGCGACACGTTCCGCGCTGCGGCGATCGAGCAGTTGAAGATCTGGGGCGAGCGCACCAAGTCGCCGGTCATCGCCTCGAAGCTTGGCGCCGATGCGGCAGGTCTTGCCTACGACGCCTTCGAACAGGCCAAGCAAGCCGGCTCCGACGTGCTGATCATCGACACCGCCGGGCGGCTGCAGAACAAGACCGAGCTGATGGCGGAACTTGAAAAGATCGTCCGGGTGCTGGGCAAGCTCGATCCGGAGGCGCCGCACACCGTGCTGCAGACGGTCGACGCCACCACCGGCCAGAACGCGCTCAACCAGGTCGAGATCTTCCGCAATGTCGCCGGTGTCAACGGCCTGGTGATGACCAAGCTGGACGGCACGGCACGCGGCGGTATTCTGGTGGCGATCGCGGCAAAGCACAAATTGCCGGTCTATTTCATCGGCGTCGGCGAACAGGTCGACGACCTCGAACCATTCTCCGCAAGCGAGTTCGCCAGGGCGATCGCTGGAGTGGCGTAACAAGCATGATCCCAAAAAGTCGCAGACTTTTTGGACAGGATCATGCGCAAGAAGGAAAGCCTATGAACCCGCGCATCCTCGAACGCGACCCGTCCGACCCGCAGAAACAGAAGAAGGAAGGCGTCAATCCGCTGCTCAAGATGGTGCTGGAGCTCGGCCCGTTGATGGTGTTCTTCTTCGCCAACGCGCGCGGCGCATGGCTGACGCAGAAATTTCCGGCGCTGGCCGAATTCGGTGGGCCGATCTTCGTCGCCACCGGCCTGTTCATGGCCGCGACCGCGATCGCGCTGATCGCTTCCTGGCTGCTCACCCGCACCTTGCCGATCATGCCGATGGTATCGGGCGTCGTTGTCTTCGTCTTCGGCGCGCTGACGCTCTATCTGCAGGACGACATCTTCATCAAGATGAAGCCGACCATCGTCAACATGCTGTTCGGCGGCGTGCTGCTCGGCGGGCTGTTCTTCGGCAAGTCGCTGCTCGGCTACGTCTTCGATTCGGCTTTCAGCCTCGATGCCGAGGGCTGGAAGAAACTCACCTTCCGCTGGGGCCTGTTTTTCCTGTTTCTGGCCCTTGTCAACGAAGTGGTCTGGCGGAATTTTTCCACCGACGCCTGGGTTACCTTCAAGGTCTGGGGGATCATGCCGATCACGCTTCTTTTCACCTTCAGCCAGATGCCGCTGATCATGCGCCATTCGCTTGAAGGTAAGACCGGAAACGAAGAGAAGGCCGGCAAGTAACGGTTAAGGAGAGGGCATGGAATTCGTCACCACGCGCGAGGTGCTGAGAACGATCTACAAGACGCCTCGGCCGACCGACGGCTCGATCCGCAAGGAATTGAAGGCGCTGGATGGCCACAGCCGTTCCTTCATCGGCAAAAGCCCGTTCGTGCTGATCGGCTCCTCCGACGGCGCCGGCAATGCCGATGTGACGCCGAAGGGCGACAGACCGGGCTTCGCTGCCGTGCTTGACGAGAAGACCATTGCCATCCCCGACCGGCCCGGCAACAACCGGCTCGACACGCTGGAGAACATTCTTCTCAACCCCTCGGTCGGGCTGCTCTTTCTCATTCCAGGCATGAATGAGACTCTGCGCGTCAACGGCGATGCCCGCATCACTGTCGATGCGGCTTTGCGCGAGCGGCTCGCCGTCGACGGCAAGGAACCGCAAAGCGTCGTCCTGGTGACGGTCAAGGCCGCCTACATGCATTGCGCCAAGGCTTTCATGCGCTCCGATTTGTGGAAGCCGGAAACCTGGTACGACCGCGCGACGTTGCCGACGCTCGGCCAGATCCTGCGCGACCAGCTGGCGCTCGCCGATTCGGCCGAGGCGACCGATCGCTGGCTGGACGAAGAATACAAACACACCATGTGGTAAATCTGCTCGGGCGCGATCCGCCCGAGAAGACATAGCAATGTGCTCGCTTGCATATTGCTTGGCGGCCGCTCAGTAGGTCTTTGCGCCGTTGACCATCAGCCGGACCATGTAGAGCGAGGTCGTGCCGGCGATGTAGAGGCAGTTCAGCTTGTTGCCGCCGAACACGCAATTGGCGACGACTTCCGGCACCTTGATCCTGCCGATCAGCGTTCCGTCCGGATCGTAGCAATGGATGCCGTCGGCGGCGCTCGTCCAGATCCGCCCTTGATCGTCGAGCCTGAAGCCATCGAACAGGCCGGCCGTGCAGTCGGCGAAGACATTTCCGCCGGATACCTTCCTGCCGCCCTCGTCGACATTGAACACCCGCATATGCGCCGGATTCTGGGCGCCATGCGTGCGACCGGTGTCGACGACATAGAGCTTGCTCTCGTCGAGCGAGAAGGCAAGCCCGTTGGGCCTGACCATATCGGTGATCACCGCTTCGATCTCACCGGTGCCGGGGTCGGCCCGGTAGACATGACAGGCGCCGATCTCGCTCTCGGCCTTGTCGCCCTCATAATCCGTATCGATGCCGTAGGTCGGGTCGGTGAACCAGATCGAACCATCGGACTTGACCACCGCGTCGTTGGGCGAGTTCAGCCGCTTGCCGCGCCATTTGTCGGCGATGGTGGTGATCGAGCCGTCATGCTCGGTGCGGCTGACGCGGCGGCCCGAATGCTCGCACGTGACCAGCCGGCCCTGCCGGTCGACGGTGTTGCCGTTGGAATTGCCGGACGGCTGCCGGAACACGCTGACGCTGCCATCGGTCTCGTCGTAGCGCAGCATGCGGTTGTTGGGGATATCGGACCACACCAGATAACGGCCGGCCGCAAACCAGGCCGGCCCTTCCGCCCACCGGCATCCGGTGAACAGCCTGTCCACCTGCGCGTTGCTGTTGAACAGTCGCGCAAAACGCGGATCGAGAATCTCGTAGTCTTCGGCGGCCATGGTTTCCTCCCGGTCATGCAAATCGCTAGTGCCGGGGCGATCAAGCCAGCCGGAGATCGATATGGCAAGATCGTTGATATCGGATCTTGAGACCTTGGGGCAAAACGCGGCACGGCCGCCCTTGCTCAATCACGGGCCTAACGACGGCGCTCATGGCCGTTAACCGGCTATGCGTCCAGCGCAATGGTGCATTGCAACATCTTCTTTTTGCAAGGCACTATAACTATGTCATGCTCCATATCGATCAGGGAGGAACAACCTGCCGCAACAATGCGGCATAAAAGGAACCTCGCTATGATTCTCGACAACCTCATGAGCCGCGCTCGCACCAGCATCGCCAAGCGCCGGCAATACAACCGCCTCATCGCCGAAATAGACTCCTTTTCCAGCCGCGATCTGGCCGACATGCGCGCCGACCGCAGCGAAATGCTCTACCAGGTCCACAAGCAGATCTACGGCTGAGGCGAACGCATGATCCCGAACCGAAGGTCAGCGCAGCAAAAAGTTGCAGACTTTCGGACGAGATCATGCGCAACCAGAACGGTTTGATGGGCTTAGCCAATCCATTCGATCCAGCGGCCGTGGTAATCGCAATTGGCTAGGCGGCGTGTCTCGCCGCCGGGCCATAGAGTGAGGCTGAGTACCGCCCACTGCTTTGTGGGATCGCGCGGCTCCATCCTCGGTCTTACGATAGGCGCAACGGCCGTGGCCTCTCTGCCCGCCTGCTCCAGCGTGGCGGTGATGGCATCCTTGGTTGCCCGCGGCAGGTATTGCCACATGATCGAATGATAGAGCACGAAGGCGCCGCCCTGCTGCTGCCGTGCGGCCAGTGCCTTCTCGACAAAATCCGCCGCGTCCGCTTTGACAAGCAGCGGTTGAAACTTTTCGGCAAGTGACAGCGCGGCGTCGAGCCGGGCCAGCCGCGATGCCTGATCGGCCCAGACGTAAGACCGGAGCCGTAACCGCGCCGCTGCGTCGGCGACGTCGACCGGCGCGATGTCGCAGCCAGCCCGATGGCGGACGTTGATCGCTCCACCAAGCGGAACAGCGCGCCCGCGCACCTCCGGTGCCAACCGGACGGGGGAGGCCGGGTCTCCCCACTCGGCATCGCCGTAGCGGTAGTGAAAGCTGTCGAACAGGAGATTGAGCCCGGCGCTGGCACCGATCTCGCACAAGTCCAGCGGCAGGCCGGTTTCCCGCGCGATCGTCAGAAATCCAGGCAGCAGCATCGCCGACCGGGCGATTTCATTGGTCTGCGGCGCGCCGGCGAGGCCGGCGACGATCTGCTCGTCGGATCGCGCAATTGCCTCCGGCAGCACCGCCGCGATCTCGGATACGCCTGTCTGGTTGGGCGGATAGATCACTGCCAGCCGCTCACTGCCACCCGTCAGGACCAACGCATGCAGCGCGCCGCACACGCGCAATGCGAGGCCGTCGGCGCGCGCGTCGCCCGGCCAGCCGAGCACCGCCCGCCCGGTCCTGGTGTTTGCGTCGAGAACCTTGGCCAGCGCACGGCATAAATTCGCGGTGAAAGGCGAGCCAAGTCCATCGCAGGCATTCGCCTGAGCCAGAAAATGGTCGCGGATGTCTCGTTCGTCCATCGCGTTTTCGGTGTCTCAGCCCGGAGCGGCCAGCGCCTTCTCGATCTCGGGCAAAAGCAGCGTCTGTGCCGAGCCTGGCGTCAGCGGGCCGACATGCTTGTAGGCGATCTTGCCGTCCTTGCCGACGACGAAGGTTTCCGGCACGCCGTAGACGCCCCAGTCGATTGCCGCGCGCCCCGCCGCGTCGACGCCGATCGCCTGGAAAGGGTTGCCGAGATTGCCGAGGAACCGGCGGGCGTTTTCCGGCTGGTCTTTGTAGTTGAGCGCGGCGATGACGAAGCGCTTGTCCTGCGACAGCGCCAGCAGCACCGGATGCTCGTCGCGGCACGGCCCGCACCACGACGCGAAGACGTTGACCAGCGTAACCTTGCCGGCGAACTGCTTGGAGTCGAGCCCGGGCAAATTCATGCCCTCCAGCGCCGGCAGGTTGGTCGGCGGCGCGGGCAGGCCGATCAGCGCCGATGGCACTTCCGAAGTGTCGCGGCCGGACAGCAGCTGCGTCAGGAACAGTCCCGCCAGCCCGAGGAAAATCAGCAGCGGCAAAAGCACGATCAGGCGCCGCGCGCGCGCCGGGGTTTCCGTTTGCATGCTCATGATTTCCCCGCCTTGTCGGAGCGCCGCCGCACGCCGGACGCTTCCAACTCGGCGAGGTCCCTCTTGCGCTCACGCTGGTCGAACAGGATCCAGCCGATCAGCCCGGCCAGAACCACGGCCGTGATGGCATAGGCAGCGGTCACATAAAGGGCGTGTACGCTCATTTCTCGATCCAAGGCTTCTTGCAGTGAAGTTCATAGCTGCACTGGCTGTTCGTCGCAATGAACGGCGTCTGCGGCGGATTTGCGGTCTCTCGGAATCGGAAGTTCATCTATTGCGACTGCAGCAGACCGGATATTTTGATGATACGCATGAACTGGCATGTCATGGACAGCCTGACAGCTCCTTCGCAGGTGAGCAGAAATTTGCCCGCGTGGTCCCACATTCTGACTGCGCTCCCGTCATGACTCTGGAATTTCCGAACGCTGATCGACTCGACACCTTCGAATGCGAGTTCAAAATACACCGCGTTGAATGCTCCCCATTTGACGGGAGGCCGGTAGGGGAGACAGGTCGATATAAAATGCAGGTGCAGGCTAGGCCCGTCGCGACTGATTTCGGCCTTGGTGATCTCGACAGAAGACAGGTCCGGATAGTTGCCGTAGATGGTCTGGAGAAAGATCGGATTTTCTATGCGTAGCGGCCACATCAGTCCGCCCCATGACGCAGCGCCAACGCTGCCGCAACCGGCCCCAGCACGGCAAGAAACAAGGTCAGCGCGGCGAGGATGAGGAAAGGCTGCAGGAACGGATCGGGATTCGCCACCGCGCCATAGCTTGCCGACACGCCAAAGATCAGCACGGGAATGGTCAGCGGCAGCACCAGCACCGAGATCAGCAGTCCGCCGCGCGGCAGCGCCACCGCCACCGCCGCACCGGCAGCACCGATGAAGGTGATCGCCGGCGTGCCGACCAGAAGGGTCAGCGCCGTGGCGCCGATGCCGATCGGCTCCATATTCATGAACAGGCCGAGCAAGGGTGCCGCGATGACCAGCGGCAGCACGCTTCCCGCCCAATGCGCCAGGCATTTCGTCAGCACGGTCAGCGCCAGCATCTGCCGGTCGTTGCCGAGCACCAGCAGATCGAGCGAGCCGTCTTCCCGGTCGGCCTGGAACAATCGGTCGAGACCGAGCAGGCAAGCGAGCAAGGCGCCGATCCACAGGATCGCCGGGCCGATGCGGGCGAGCAGATTGAGATCCGGTCCGACACCGAAGGGGATCGTCGCGATCACCGCGAGAAAGAAGATCACGCCGGTCAGCGCCCCGCCGCCGGCCCGGATACTCAGGCGGATATCGCGCAGGAAGAGGGCTAGCATGGTGTGAGACGCCCTTGCCCAGGACAGAGGGGGGCGCGAAGGAATGCCGACATTACCCAGTTTCCCCCATCACCAGCGCTTGTGCCCCCTCGAGCCCCAGTGGCAGATGCGTTGCCGCAATGATGATCCCGCCTTCTCCGCGATGCTGCGTCATCAATCGGGCGAATCGCTCTTCCGAAGCCTTGTCCAGCCCGGCCGTCGGTTCATCGAGCAGCCACAGCGGTCGCCGGCTGACCAGCAATTTTGCGATCGCCGCGCGGCGGCGTTGCCCGGTGGAGAGATAGCCGAACGGCAGATGGCCGATACCATCAAGCCCGACCATTTCCAGCGCCGCTTCAGCGCTCAAAAAATCCGCGCCCGAAAAACCGCGCCAGAAGCGCAGATTTTCAGTCACGCTCAGCGCCGTTTTCATCGCGTTCTGGTGACCGAGATAGTGGCAGGCCCAGGCGACCGAGGGGAAATCCTCGCCGCCACCTTCGATAAGCAAACGGCCTGCCGCCACCGGCAGCAGCCCGGCGACCACCCTGAGCAGTGTCGATTTCCCCGCGCCGTTCGGCCCGGTGACGATCAGCGCCTGGCCTTTCTCAAGGGCAAAGTTAATGCCGGAAAAAACCGCCTCGCCGCCGCGTTCGCCGCCCAGATTTTCGGCGATCAGCCGCATTCCTTGCCCGTCCCGAGAACACCGCGTCACGGCAGCTGCCGCATCGCACAAAATAGCCTTTCGACTGTCTAGAACTATTCCAGGAAATTCTCTATATCCGGGTCATCCGTGCCAGCGGTCGGCACGGGAAGCGAATTAGCGCCGAACCAGCGCACGCGCCGCCTTGAACGGCTCGGGTTGGCTGGGAACGGACAGCGGAAATGGCCGTACCCGCACCTTTGCGCGTGATTGCATGCCATCGGCGTCCGTTCCCTTTCAGGCTGAACAGACAAGGACGGATCGCACGTGTCAAAATCCCTCGATAGTTTCAATTGCCGCCGCACGCTGACCGCAGGCGGAACCGACTATGTTTATTACGACCTTGTCGAGGCCGAGAAGAACGGCCTTACCGGCATCGCCCAGTTGCCCTATTCGATGAAGGTGCTGCTGGAGAACCTGCTGCGTAACGAGGACGGCCGTTCCGTCACCAAGGAGAGCATCCAGGCGGTCGCCGGCTGGCTGACCGACAGGGGAACCGCCGGCGTCGAGATTGCCTATCGGCCGGCCCGTGTGCTGATGCAGGATTTCACCGGCGTTCCGGCCGTGGTCGACCTGGCCGCTATGCGCGATGCCATGGCCTCGCTTGGCGGCGACCCGCAAAAGATCAATCCGCTGGTGCCGGTCGACCTGGTCATCGACCACTCGGTCATCGTCGACGAGTTCGGCACGCCGCTGGCTTTCGCCCGCAATGTCGAGCTCGAGTACGAGCGCAACGAAGAACGCTACAAATTCCTGAAATGGGGCCAGCAGGCCTTCCGCAATTTCCGCGTCGTGCCGCCCGGCACCGGCATCTGCCATCAGGTCAATCTCGAATATCTCGGCCAGGTCGTGTGGACCAACACTGAAGGCGGCGAAACCACCGCCTATCCCGACACCTGCGTCGGCACCGATTCGCACACCACCATGATCAACGGCCTTGGCGTGCTCGGCTGGGGCGTCGGCGGCATCGAGGCAGAGGCGGCCATGCTCGGCCAGCCCGTCTCCATGCTGTTGCCCGAAGTTATCGGCTTCCGCCTCACCGGCAGACTGAGGGAAGGCGTCACCGCCACCGACCTCGTGCTCACCGTCACCCAGATGCTGCGCAAGAAGGGCGTCGTCGGCAAATTCGTCGAGTTCTTCGGTCCGGGTCTGTCCAACATGACGCTGGCCGACCGCGCTACTATCGGCAACATGGCGCCCGAATATGGCGCCACCTGCGGCTTCTTCCCGGTTGATGGCGAAACCATCCGCTACCTCACCATGTCCGGCCGCGAGGAAAACCGCATCGCGCTGGTCGAGGCATACGCCAAGGCGCAAGGCATGTGGCGCGATACCGGCTCGGCCGACCCGGTCTTCACCGACCTGCTCGAGCTCGATCTCGGCAGTGTCGTGCCGTCGATGGCCGGCCCCAAGCGTCCGGAAGGCCGCGTGGCACTTGAAGGCATTCCGGACGGCTTTGCCAAGGCGATGGAGACCGAATACAAGAAAGCCGCCGAAATCGACAAGCGCTATGCCGTCGAAGGCACCAACTATGATCTCGGCCATGGCGATGTCGTGATCGCCGCCATCACCTCCTGCACCAACACCTCGAACCCGAGCGTGCTGATCGGCGCCGGGCTTTTGGCGCGCAACGCAAACCGGCTCGGGCTCAAGCAGAAGCCGTGGGTCAAGACATCGCTGGCGCCGGGCAGCCAGGTCGTCGCCGAATATCTGGAGAAATCCGGCCTGCAGAAGGAACTCGACCAGATCGGCTTCAACCTGGTCGGCTTCGGCTGCACCACCTGCATCGGCAATTCCGGCCCGTTGCCGGCGCCGATCTCCAAGACCATCAACGATAAAGGTTTGATTGCTGCCGCGGTGCTTTCCGGCAACCGCAATTTCGAAGGCCGCGTCTCGCCTGACGTGCAGGCGAACTACCTCGCTTCGCCGCCGCTGGTCGTCGCCCACGCGCTGGCCGGGACCGTGACCAAGGATCTGACCACCGAACCGCTCGGCGAGGACCGTGACGGCAACCCAGTCTACCTCCGGGACATCTGGCCGAGCTCGGTCGAGATCCAGGAGTTCATCGAGAAGAACGTGACGCGCGAACTGTTCGCCCGCAAATATGCCGACGTCTTCAAGGGCGACGAATACTGGCAGAACGTCAAGGCGCCGGAAGGCCAGACCTACGCCTGGGACGACCATTCGACCTATGTGCAGAACCCGCCTTATTTTGCCGGGATGACATCAGGCTTCGGGACAATCGGCGACATCAAGGGCGCCCGGGTGCTCGGCCTGTTCGGCGACAAGATCACCACCGACCATATCTCGCCGGCCGGCTCGATCAAGGCGGCCTCGCCGGCCGGCAAATACTTAACCGACCATGGCGTCGGCGTTGCCGACTTTAACCAGTACGGCACACGGCGCGGCAATCACGAGGTGATGATGCGCGGCACCTTCGCCAACATCCGCATCCGCAACCACATGCTGGGCGAGAACGGCCGAGAGGGCGGCTACACCATCCACTATCCGTCGAAGGAAGAGAAATCGATCTACGACGCCGCAATGGAGTACAAGAAGGAAGGCGTGCCGCTGGTCATCTTCGCCGGTGTCGAATACGGCAACGGCTCGTCGCGCGACTGGGCGGCCAAGGGCACCAACCTCCTGGGCGTTCGCGCCGTCATCGCTCAGTCGTTCGAGCGCATCCACCGCTCGAACCTGGTCGGCATGGGCGTCATCCCCTTCGTCTTCGAGGAGGGCACCTCATGGGCGTCGCTCAACCTCAAGGGCGACGAACTGGTCGAGATCGACGGACTGAGCGCCATCAAGCCGCGCCAGAAGATGGTCGCGAAGATCATCTATGGCGACGGCAGGGTGAAGAACATTCCGATCATCTGCCGTATCGATACACTGGACGAGCTCGACTACTTCAAGAACGGCGGCATCCTGCAATATGTGCTGCGCGATCTGGCGGCATAGGAAATTAGGGGAGTAAGGGAGTAGGGAAGACACCTATTCCCCTATTCCCCTATTCCCCTATTCCCCTATTCCCCTCTACCTTTGGCGCCCCGAAGCGCGCCGCCGCCGCCAGCAGCACACCGAGCATCAGCCCGTTGAGGATGTGCCACAGGAAATGCGTCCCGAGCGGGAAGCTGCTGCAGACCAGCGGATCGATCATCCTGAAGATGACCGACACGACGAAGATCGCCGAGCCTGCCAGATTGTACCAGCCGGCGCGGTTGCCGCCCGCCGCCACTAAGACGCCGAAGAAGGCAAGCGCCAGGAAGGGCGGCAGATAACCGGTCGTGCCGTTCGATGCCTGGCGCAGCCAGTCCGGCACGGCCCAGGTCAATAACCCGGTGACGGCATAGAAGGCGACGAAGATGGCGATCGCCTTGCCCCATTTCATGCCGAGGAAACGGCGCAGGTTGAACAGCGTGTAGGCCAGCGTGAACCCGGCGATCGGCAGCACGTCGGCCCAGACCGTGCCATGGTTGGCAAAGGTGTGGAACAGCGCCGAGCCGACGCCGATCGCCACCACCCACCAGGCCAGCATTTCGGCGAAGATTCCGGTGCCACGCCGGCGCACCTCTCGGACACCCCACAGCCCGGCGACAAGAAAAGCCAGATTGGTCAGTGCGTTGACCGGCTCGGCCCAGACCGCCGGCCCGACCCGCTCGCAGTACAGGTCGACCGGCGTCAGGAGAGTTTGCCACATGCTGATTGTTGCCCGAATCTATATCGACCCAGAAGTGTAGCCCGTCCTATTGCGCCCTTGCAGTTGGTTACAACGGTAAATTTCACCGCAACGTGACTTCCCGTTGACTGCCGCTTCTGCCACATATTTCGCCAATCAGAATAAAGCCGGCCATCACCGGCGGGAGTCGAAACGGCTATGACACCTCGAAGACCATTGCGGCTTGCGGCATTGGCGCTGGCCCTCTCGGTGTTTGCCGGCGCTGGACTTGCCGGCAATGCGATCGCCGGCGAGGCCGACAAACCCCAGGCTGACAAAACCTCGACTGACCAACCCTTGGGCGTGGTCGAGCTCTTCACCAGCCAGGGCTGCAATTCCTGCCTGCCCGCCGATGAATTCTTCGCCGAGCTTGCCGCCAAGGAGAACATCGTCGCGCTCGCCTATCATGTCGACTACTGGGATTATCTCGGTTGGAAGGACACGCTGAGCCGCAAGGAGAACACCGAGCGGCAATATGAGTATATGCGCGCCTTCGGCAGCCGCTCGGTCTATACGCCGCAGGCCGTCATCAATGGCCGCAGCCATGTCAGCGGCGCCAACCGCAAGGAAGTCGACGGCGCGCTCGCCCGCATGGAAAGATCGGGCGAAGGCATGCGGGTCAGCGTCAAGGTCAGCCGGACCAATGACCGCGTCACAATCGACGCCGGCGACGCCGGGACCGGCCCCAGCGATGCCCATGTCGTCATCGTTTATTTCGACCCGCCGCAGACGATCAAGATCGGCAAAGGCGAAAACACCGGCCGCAGCATGACTTATTGGAACGCCGTCTCCGGCATCCAGACCGCCGGTATGTGGCACGGCAAGGCGCAGCGCTACGAACTGCCGATGAGCGTGATTTCCAAGAAAGGGGGCTGCGCCGTGCTGCTGCAATCGGTGGGCAAGGACGGCCTGCCGGGTCCCATTCTGGGCGCCGCCTTAATCCACAAGCCCGCGCATTCTCGCCCTTAGCATTTTGCAGCCAAACGTCTTCGTTTGCGTCCGACAAAATGCGTCAAATAATAAAGAGAGCGCGGTTTTGGTTCGACCAAAACGCAAGCGCTCTAGCCGTCTACTTCTATCCAGGCATAAAAAACCGGCGTCAGCTTGCTTCTGACGCCGGTCTATTAGGTTTTGGGATCGTCGCACCCGATTTTTCTCAGGGAAAAACCGAGGTTGGTTCGATCCGACGCAGACCCGTGGGCGGGGGGCTTGGGGTTTACGAGCCAGTGCCGGACCGAACCGTCTCAGGCAACACCCGTAAATTCGTCGGACATTGGGGCATGAGCGCGGATAAAAGATGGCAGGATTGTGGCGAAGCATCACCAATTCCAACGGGCGTTTTTATAAACGTGACTGGACACTGCGGAAACGGTGCGCCGCCGCCTTTGTCCGGCTGGGCTTGCAATTCCACGGCGAAAGCGCCAACTTTGGTTGGCGTAAGATTCATTCGAAGGGATCGAGGCATGACTGATCACGGCAGCGGGACGGAGGATGGGGACGCATCCGCAATACTGATCCCGCTGCATGAGGCAAGACGCGAACGCCTCGAGCCGGTGCGGTTCGACCGGCGTGAATTGGACCAGATCCTGAGGCTTTACGGGCGCATGGTCGCCGCCAATGAATGGCGTGACTACGCCATCGACCATCTCACCGACCGCGCCGTCTTTTCCGTGTTCCGTCGCACCAGCGAGGTACCGCTATTCCAGATCGTCAAGGATCCGAAGCTGGCGCGCCGGCAAGGCGCGTTCGCCGTCATTGCCGCCGGCGGCCGCATCCTCAAGCGCGGCCAGGAACTTGGCCGCGTGCTTGGCGTCTTCGACCGCACGCTGAAGCTGGTCGAGGCCTAACTACTTATTTTGCTGGCGGAATTTCTGTTCCGGCAACGAGTTGGGATCGGGCGGAACCAGAGCTCCATCATTGATCGGCAGTTGCATGAACACCGTGTCCAGCCAGCGTCCGTGCTTGTAGCCGGAGCCTTCCAGGCGGCCCGAATGGCGGAAGCCGAGCTTTTCATGCAGCCGCACCGAGGCACTGTCCGGCCGACCGTCGCCGATCACCGCGATGATCTGGCGGAAGCCCGCTGCCTCGGCCGCCTCGATCAGCCCTTGCATGAGCTTGAACCCGATGCCATGGCCCTTGGCCTCCGGCGCGAGATAGACAGAATCCTCGACGACGAAGCGATACGCAGGGCGTGGTCGGAAGGCGCCAGCATAGGCATAGCCGAGCACAATGCCGTCTTTTTCCGCCACCAGATAGGGAAAGCCCCCCGCTATCAAACTCTCGAAGCGCTGGCCCATTTCGGCGCGGCTCGGCGGCTCCAGCTCGTAGCTCGCCGTGCCATGGGTCACCGCGTCGGCGTAGATATGGGTGATCCGGTCGAGGTCCGCCGGCGTAGCCGCCCGTATGGTGATGCTGGTCATAATTTATGCACGTCTATCATCTGCCCGCCATTTTCATCAAAGACCGGGGCAAAAGAAAAGGGCGGCCGTGGGGCCGCCCTTATCAAACTCGCTGTTCCAGTCAGACTATGATTTCCCGGTTTTCGGAAGATCATGGTTCAAAACAAAAGCCTGTTATCGGCGGTCGCCCATGAACTGCAGCAGGAACATGAACAGGTTGATGAAGTCGAGATAGAGCGTCAGAGCGCCCATGATCGCCTTGCGGCCGGTAACGTCGGTGGCGTCGCCCTCGAAATACATCTCCTTGATCTTCTGCGTGTCATAGGCGGTGAGGCCCGAAAAGATCAGCACGCCGAGCGCCGAAACGGCGAAGGACAGGGCCGACGACTGCAGGAAGATGTTGATCACCATCGCGATGATCAGGCCGAACACGCCCATCACCAGGAACGAGCCGAACGCGGTCAGATCGCGCTTGGTCGTGTAGCCGTAAAGCGAAAGCGCACCGAAAGCCGCTGCGGTGGCGAAGAAAGTCTGCGAAATGCTGGCCGTCGTGTAGACCAAGAAGATCGACGACAGCGACAGGCCGACCAGGCCGGCATAGACCCAGAACGTCGTCTGCGCGGCAGAAATGCTCATCGACTGGACGCGGAACGACAGGAACAGCACGGCGGCGAGCGGGGCAAAGATCACCAGCCATTTCAGCGGCGAGCCGAAGATCGCGTAGCCGAAGGAGGTCAGCATGTCGCCGTTCGGCAGGGTGGCGACCGCCGAAGCCGGATCGGTGGTGGTGGCCAGCATGATCGTTCCGACCGCGGCGAGGCCGGTGATGAGGAGGCCAAGCCCCATCAGATTGTAGACCTTGATCATATAGGCGCGCAGGCCCTGGTCGATAGCAGCATCGACGCCGGCGCCGGGCACGGCACGCGTCTGATAATTGCGAACGGGTTCAGCCATTGAAATCCTCATATTGCTTCTGCCCCGTCCGGTGTCCGGTCATTTGGACCGCGGCGCCGCTGGCGGGGCTCCAGCATGCCTGCTGCGAAATATGATGGTTATTGGCGTCAAGAACAAGACCGTAACCGAACGTAATGCTTCGTGAAGACCCGAAAATCTGCATTTATCGGCCTTCCGAAGCCAACATTAACAAGATTTAACCGAATCCTGGTCGCGTTGAGCCTGTATATGCTTGCAGATCAGAGATTGCGCAGCACCGGCGCCGCCTTGTGGCCCAGCACCCGCCAGGTGCCGGCGAGGCCGATCCCGACCGTGACCACCAGCGCAAAGACGATGGTCGCCACCGCCACATCAGGCATGAAATGCGACGGCAGCGTCATGACGCGCGCGACAACGAACCACGCCGCAATCCCGCCTGCCGCCAGCGCGAAGATCGCGGTGGCGAGGCCGATCAGCATGTATTCCAGCGAAAAGGCCGCGATCAGCGTCTTCCTGGTGGCGCCCAGCGTCTTCAGCACCACCGCATCGTGGATGCGGGCGCGGTTGCCGGCGGCCAGCGCGCCGGCCAGCACCAGCACCGAGGCGATCAGCGCCACGCCGGCCGCGGCCCTGATCGCGGTGCCGAGTTGCGCCACCAGCCGGTTGACTATGTCGAGCGCGTCCTTGACCCTGACTGTCGTCACCGCGGGAAAAGCACGGGTGACCGCGTTGAGAAGACGGGCATCGTCGGCCGGCGACGCACCCTTTTCGGTCAGCGTCGCCAGCCAGCTATGCGGCGCGCCGGCAAATGTGCTGGGCGAGAACACCATGACGAAGTTGATGCCCATCGTCTCCCACTCGACCTGGCGGAAATTGGCGATCTTCGCCGTCACGTTGCGGCCAAGCACGTTGACGGTGATGGTGTCGCCGAGTTTCAGCCCGATCTCTTTGCCTTCCTCGGCCGAAAACGACACCAGCGGCTCGCCGGCATAATTGTCCGGCCACCATGTGCCTTCGGTCAGCGTCGCATTCGCGGGAATGCTGGCCTCGTAGGTCAGCCCGCGATCGCCGCGCAGCACCCAGGCTCCTTCCGCCGGAACTTTGACCTTGTCGACGTCGACGCCGTTCAGCGCCATCACCCGGCCGCGCAGCATCGGCACCTTGACCAGCGTGCCCTGCGGGGCTTGCCTGCTGACCAGCGCAGAGAACGCATCGACATCGCTGCTCTGGATATCGACGAAGAAGAAGTTCGGCGCCCGTTCCGGCAGGCTGCCGGAAATCTGCCCCCTGAGATTGCCGTCGATCAGCGCCAGCGTCACCAGAAGCGTCAATCCCAGTCCCAGCGACAGCACCACTGACGGCGTCAAGGCACCTGGCCGATGGATATTGCCGACGGCGAGCCTAAGCGCCGTCGAGCCAACGCGCGGGCTTCTTTTGGCGGCCCATTGCACCAGCGCGCTGACGACGCGCAGCACCAGGAAAGCGAAAATGGTGGCGCCGACGAAGATCGAGGCGATATAGCGGTCGCCGGAAAACAGAATGGCCAGCGCCGCCAGGAGCAGCGCGATGCCGAGCGCCGCCGCCGTGTAGAGCGGGCGCGGAAAACCGCGGCCCTCAAAACCCATTTCGCGAAACAACGCCGTCGCCGGCACGTCGCGCGCACGGCCGAGCGGCAGCAAGGCGAAAGCCAGCGTCACCAGCAGCCCGAACAGCGCCGCCATGCCGAGCGCGCCGGGATAGAACCCACCTTCCGCCGGCACCGGAATAACCGACTGGAGGACCGCGCTCGCCGCAAACGGCATCAGCGCGCCAAGCACAACGCCGAGAGTGATGCCGAGCGCGGCGATCATCAGGATCTGCACGAGGTAGACGGCAAAGACGAAACCGCCCGAAGCCCCCAGGCTCTTGAAGGTGGCGATGACGCCGCGCTTGCCGTCGAGATAGGCGCGCACCGCATTGGCGACGCCAACGCCGCCGACCACCAGCGCCGTCAGCCCGACCAGCGTCAGGAACTGCGAAAACCGCTCGATGTTGGAAGACAACGCCGGTGCTGCGTTGCTGCGCGTGCGGATCGACCAGCCGGACTCGGGAAAATCCTCCGCCGCCTGATCCTGAATGGCTTTTATGCGAGCCTCTCCGGTGCCGCCGGGGAGGCGGACCTTGTAGGCGTTCTCGACCAGGCTGCCCGGCTGGATCAAACCGGAAGCGGCAAGCCCGTCCGTCGAGATCAACAGCCGCGGCGCAAAGCCGAAGCCGTCGGACACCGCGTCCGGCTCGTTGACGAGCCTGGCGCGCAGTTCGAAGATGGCGCTGCCCAGCTTCAGCCGGTCGCCGATCGCAAGGTTCAGCCGCTCGAACAAAAGCTCGGGTGCGGCGGCGCCGAAAACACCGGATTTTTCGCCGAACAATTCCTGCTTCGAAAGCGCCGGCTCGGTCACCAGCGCGCCATAGAGCGGATAGGCTCCATCGACCGCCTTGGCCTCGACCAGCGCCTGGTCCGAACCGTCCTCGAGCCGCGCCATCGAGCGCATGTTGGCACTGTGCGAGACCGTGCCCAGCCCGTTAAGAAAGAAATGCTCGGCTTGCGTCGCGGCGCGCTGATTGAGCTGGAAACGAAGATCGCCGCCAAGCAGCGACTGGCCTTCATTGGCGACACCGGCGGTAATCGCCCGGGCCACCGAGTTGACGCCGCCGATCGCCGCGACACCCAGCGCAATGCAGGCAAGGAAGATTAGGAAGCCGGACAGCCCGCCGCGCATCTCGCGCAGTGAGAAGCGGAAGGCGAGCTTCAGCGTGCGCGACAGCGGCATCAGGCCGGCACCTTACCGGGCTTTAGAGCTGGTTCTGGCGCGTCCTCGATCCGGCCCGACCGCATCGATACCTGCCGGGAGCAACGTGCGGCGAGCGCCGGATCATGAGTGACCAGCACCAGCGTCATGCCGCGCTCGGCCGCCTTGGCGAACAGAAGATCGGCGACCTGCCGCCCCGTTGTCTGGTCGAGATTGCCGGTCGGCTCGTCGGCGATCAGAATGCGCGGCGAAGGCGCCAGCGCCCGCGCGATCGCCACACGCTGCTGTTCGCCACCGGACAATTCGCCGGGATAATGAGTGACGCGGTCGCTCAAGCCCACCGCCTCCAGCTCCCGCGCCGCCACCCCGAACGGATCGCTATGGCCGGCTAATTCCAGCGGTACTGCGACGTTTTCGAGCGCCGTCATATTCGGGATGAGGTGGAAGGACTGGAAAACGATGCCAATATTTCGCCCCCGAAACGATGCGATCTGATCTTCACTCTTGCCGTTCAGCAATTCACCCGCAATTCGTACCGTCCCCGAATCGACCCTTTCCAAGCCGGCAAGGACCATCAGCAGCGTCGACTTTCCCGAGCCAGAAGGACCGACGATGCCGGTCGCCTCTCCGGCAGCCACATCGAGGCTGACACCTTTCAGCACATGGACGGAAGACGCTCCTTCGCCGAGCGTCAGCGATACGTTTTTCAGCGCGATGACGGCTTCTGTCAAAATAAAATCGTCCTATATGGGAAACAGGAAGGCTGGAATTCTGCCTCCCGCCAATAAAATGTCCTTCGTCATATGGGGCCTGCCGCATGGCTTTCAAACACACACTTGCCGCAGCCTTGATCCTTTTCCTTGGAATTTGCGGCGCCCTTTCGTCCGCGCGCGCCGAGCCCCTGAAGATCGTCGGTTTCGGCGACAGCCTGATGGCGGGCTTTGGCCTCGGACCGGACGAAGGCTTCACCCAGAAACTTGAGGCAGCACTTCGCGCCAAGGGCCACGATGTGACCGTAACCAATGCCGGTGTCTCCGGCGATACGTCGAGTGGCGGCCTGTCGCGGCTCGACTGGTCGGTGCCGGACGGCACGCAGCTGGTCATCCTCGAACTCGGTGCCAACGACATGCTGCGCGGCGTTTCTCCCGCCATCACGCAAAAGAATCTGGACGCCATGCTGGCGAAGCTGAAGCAGCGCAAGATCGCCGTGCTGCTGGCCGGCATGCGCGCCGCACCCAATCTCGGCGCCGACTACCAGAGCGGCTTTGACGCGATCTTTCCGAAACTGGCGGAAAAATACGGCGTCCCGCTCTATCCGTTCTTCCTCGAGGGCGTCGCCGGCGACGCCACTTTTCAGCTCGAGGACGGCCTGCACCCGAATGCCAAGGGCATCGACCGCATGGTCGAGCGCATACTGCCGGAGGTCGAAAAAGCCATTGCCGTAGTTAAGGGCAACTCTTGAAGGACTGAATTTCGATGAGGGTTCGCTTTCCCCTGCGATTTAGGCCAGGTGCGATCAACAAACCGCTTGCCCCGCTTGATTTTCGATGATTCGCTAGGGACAAGAGTTCGATTCGAGGACAGGAGGCTTACCATGCCGCGTCTTTTCACCGCCCTCGAAATACCGCGTGACGCCGCCCTTTCGCTGTCCCTGCTCCGGGGCGGCCTGCCCGGGGCCCGCTGGATCGACGTCGAGAACTACCATTTGACGCTGCGCTTCATCGGCGATGTCGAGGGCCATGTCGCCGACGAGATCGCCAACGCGCTCGACCGAATCCACCGCCCATCCTTCCCGCTGACACTGTCCGGCGTCGGCGCCTTCGGCCAAAAGAAACCGCATGCGGTATGGGCCGGCGTTTCCGCCTCGCCCGATCTTTCGGCACTGCAAGCCGAAATCGAGCGCATCTGCCAGCGCCTCGGCATCCCCGCCGATCCGCGCAAGTTCATGCCGCATGTGACCTTGGCGCGCTTACGCAATTCGAGCCCGCTAGACGTCGCCCAATATCTTTCGGCACGCGGCAATTTTTCGACGCTGCCCTTCCGTGTCGGCCGCTTCGTCCTGATGTCGTCGCGCGATTCGGTCGGCGGCGGACCCTATATCGTCGAGGAGGCCTGGCCGCTGTCGGGCGCCGACAGCCGTGCCTCGAGCCGCGTCGCCAGCGCCTCCGACGCTTCGCGGATCATGCGGTAGACCGAGGCAAACGCCTCCGGCCCCTCGTGATAGGGGTCCGGCACGTCGCTCACCGTTCCTTCCGCGAACTCCAGGAACAGATGGACCCGGTCGCGCATGGCGGCAGGCACCAGCGCTTTCAAATCCCGGAGATTCGATCGGTCCATCGCGAGAATCAGGTCGAAACGCGAGAAATCGTCCGGCGTCAGCTTGCGCGCCCGCTGTCTGGAAATATCGATGCCGTGCCGCTCTGCGATCGACATCGAGCGCGGGTCGGGTGCCGAGCCGGCTTCCCAGTCGCTGGTTCCGGCCGAATCAAGCAGGATATCCCGATCGAGACCTCGCTCCGCCAGGACGGCGCGCAACACGCCCTCCGCCAACGGTGAGCGGCAGATATTGCCGAGACAGACGAAAAGAATGGATTTTATCGGCTTTGCGCTCATCGATCCGGCACTATGCTGAAGACTGCGAATCCAGATAGCACGGAAACGACCATGACGAGAGAGAAACTGGGCAAGGAGGCGGTCGCCGAGGCGCTGGCCGGGCTCGACGGCTGGTCGCTGGCCAGGGACGGCGGTTCGATCGCGCGCAGCTTCACCTTCAGGAATTTTTCCGAAGCCTTCGCCTTCATGACCCGCGTCGCCCTGGCGGCGGAGAAGATGGACCATCACCCCGACTGGTCGAACGTCTACAAGACCGTGAGCGTGACGCTGAACACCCATGATGCCGGCGGCCTCACGGCGCTCGATTTCGAACTGGCCAAGACGATGGACCGCTATTTCGACGGCTGAGCCAATGCACCAAGCCTGCCCCGGGGCTCGACCCCGAGTTGCGCAGCTAATGACATGCATGAAAGACAGCATCTTGCAGCCCGGTTCTGGTTTCACCACATTTCCATTCGCGGTCGCGCGTGGAGCCACGCGACGGCCGGCAAGGAGAGATTGATGGCGCAAAAATCCGGTTTTGATTTCTTTGGCTTTGGCGGCAAGGCGGGCGATGCGAGCGAAGTGCGCGAGAAATTCTGGCGCACGGCCAAGAGGGCTGCCCGGCAGATCCCGTTCATGGAAGAGCTGGTCGCCGCCTACTACTGCGCCATGGACAAGAACACGCCGCTGCGCGCCAAGGGCATCCTGGTGGCGGCGCTCGGGTATTTCGTGCTGCCGGCTGACGTCATCCCCGACTTCGTCTTCGGATTGGGCTTTACCGACGACATCGCGGTGCTGACCGCCGCAATCACCACCGTCAAAGCCCATATCACACCCGCGCATCGGCTCGCCGCCAAGCAGGCGATTGCCGACAACAGCTGAGCCGGCGATAAGGCAGAAAAGTCAAACTCTTGCCGCTTTCGTGGCATCCAAGTCGCGAAAGGGACGTTGCAACTGCCGCTTTTGGAGCGACGGGCGCAAGGATGGCGGCGGTTTCCTGGGTGGATCTCCTTTTCCTGAAGGGAAGTTCACCGTTTGGTAACCCAGATTAAATCAAAATGAAGCGACGGGCAGGACGCCGAGCCGGCCTGCTTCCGCACCATATATGGGAAAAGCGATGCGCGGATTGATTGCTACAATTTCGAGCCTGGTCCTGGTGGCCGTGACAGCGCCGGCTCTGGCGCAGTCGGCGACCAAGATCGGCCAGCACAATGCCTGGGGCACTTACAGCTACCAGGCGTCCGGCGGCAAGGTTTGCTACGTGTTGACCGTGCCGACCGACAAGCAGCCGCCGACGCTTGACCATGGCGACATGTTCTTCTTCGTCAGCCAGCGGCCGGGACAACAAGTGTCCTATGAACCGCAATTCATCGCCGGCTACAATTTCCAGGAAAACTCCAAGGCCACCGTCACCATCGACGGCAAGAGCTTTTCGATGTTCACCCGCGGCAAGTCGGCCTGGGTCGAGAATGCCGCCGAGGAGCCGGTGCTCATCGCCGCGATGAAGTCCGGCAGCGACATGAGGGTGCAGGCGAAATCCGGCCGCGGCAACACCACTACCTATGTTTTTTCGCTGAAAGGCATTTCGGCGGCGCTGTCGTCCATCGCCAGGTGCAAATAGCCATAGGCGAAGCAAAGTCTGAGTAAGGGCCGGGCGGCAAGCCCGGCTTTCTGCTCTTTAAAACGCCGTCGGCGGCCACATCGCGGCGGGCCTTGCGCCGCCGCCACCCATGACTCGGCCATCAACCTGTGCTATGCGCCGCGCTTCATTTCCAGCACGATGCTGTAATCGGCCGCAAATCGCTTATATTGGCGCAACAATGACCCTTTCATTCGACCTTACCACTGAGGGCGCCCGTGACGCGTTGCGCGCCCGCGCCACGCCTGCCGAAAAACCGTCGCTGATCGGCCTGACCCGGGCCGAGCTTGGCGCAGCCCTCGTTGCCTCAGGCATCGTGCCGGAGCGCCAGGCCAAAATGCGCGCCCAACAGCTCTGGCACTGGATGTATGTGCGTGGCGTCTCCGAATTTGCCAGCATGTTCAACATATCCAAGGATTTGCGCGCCGAGCTCGACAAGCATTTCACCATCGCCAGGCCGGAGATCGTCGAGGAGCAGATTTCCTCCGACGGGACGCGCAAATGGCTGTTTCGCTTTCCGCCGCGCGGCGCCGGCCGGCCGGTCGAAATCGAGACCGTCTACATTCCCGAAGAAGGCCGCGGCACGCTCTGCATCTCCTCGCAGGTCGGCTGCACGCTGACCTGCTCCTTCTGCCACACTGGCACGCAGAAGCTGGTGCGCAACCTGACGTCAGAGGAAATTCTCGCCCAGCTTTTGACCGCCCGCGACCGGCTCGGCGATTTCCCCGACCGCGACACGCCGGACGGCGCCATCGTGCCGGCCGAGGGTCGGAAAGTGTCCAACGTCGTGATGATGGGCATGGGCGAGCCGCTCTACAATTTCGAGGCGGTGAAGAAGGCGCTGCTGATCGCGTCCGACGGCAACGGGCTTTCCCTATCGAAAAGACGCATCACGCTGTCGACCTCCGGCGTCGTGCCGGAAATCTTGCGCACCGGCGAGGAGATCGGCGTCATGCTGGCGATCTCTCTGCACGCCACCAACGACGATCTGCGCGACCTTTTGGTGCCGATCAACAAAAAATATCCGTTGAAAGAGCTGATCGCCGCCTGCCGCGCCTATCCCGGCCTGTCGAACGCCCGCCGCATCACTTTCGAATATGTGATGCTGAAGGACGTCAACGATTCGATCGAGGACGCCAAGGGGCTAATCAGGCTGCTCAAGGGCATTCCCGCCAAGATCAATCTGATCCCGTTCAACCCGTGGCCAGGCACCAACTACCAGTGCTCGGATTGGGAGACGATCGAGAAATTCGCCGACTACATCAACAATGCCGGCTATGCTTCGCCGATCCGCACGCCGCGCGGCCGCGACATCCTCGCCGCTTGCGGCCAGCTCAAGTCGGAGTCCGAGCGCATGCGCAAGGTCGACCGGCTGGCGCTGGAAGCGATGATGATCGCGGGGCACGGCGAGGCGTGAACCGCCTTGTCGCCTATCTCATTCGCTTCGCCGTCATCCTGATCGGCTATGTCGTCGCCGCGCTGGCGGCCAGCGCCTTCCTCAACATCATGTTTCTGGCGTCGCTGGGACTGATGACGGACGAGACGCAACCGGCGGCGCAGGCCTCGCTATGGTTTTCCGTTCCCTTCGTCGCGCTGTTCGTCGCCTATTTCGCCTTCATGCCGGCGGCCATCGCCATCCTCGTCTCCGAGATCTTCGGCCGGCGCGACTGGCTGTTCTACGCGCTGGCGGGTGCGGTGGTCGCTGCGGTTTTCCTCGGCTTCGCCTACCAGACCGCCGATGCCAATTTCGAGATCACCGATCCGCGCGTCGTCGCTGCCGTGGTCGGCTGCGGCATGGTCGGCGGCATTTTCTACTGGCTGAGCGCCGGGCGCTGGGCCGGAAGCTGGCGCGAAATCGGAAACCCTATTTCGCCTGGGCGGTCAGGATCTTGAGCGCGAAGGCCGAAAACACCCCGGCGAACAGATAGTCGACGCCGCGCGTCACCCGCGGGCTGGCCTTCATCGCCGTCGAGAATTTCTCTGCCGCAAAGACCATCGGCGCTGTTACCGGGATCGACAAAACGACGAACATCGCGCCGAGGAAGAACAGCTTTCCGGGCGCGTTCGGATCATGGGCGGAGACGAACTGCGGAAGGAAGGTCATGAAGAACAGGATGATCTTCGGGTTGAGCAAATTGACGCCGAGCCCTGCCGCCCAGGCGCGGAACAGAGAAATCTCAGGCCCGCTCTTCTTCTCCGGCGAAAAGGCCGACCCCCTGGTGATCGCCTGCCAGGCCAAGAAGACGAGATAGCCGGCGCCGAAAATCTTGAGCGCAAGAAAGGCCCCCGGCGAGGCGACGATCAGCGCCGAGACGCCGACCACCACCAGCGTCGTGTGGATCAGCGTACCACACAGCGCGCCGGCCATCGAGGCAAAGCCGGCGGCGCGGCCCTGGCTCAGCGTGCGCGACACGAACAGCGTCATATCAGGCCCCGGCGTGATCGCCAGGATCACGGTGGCGATGGCGAACTGGATCAGCGTCGTGGTGTCGGGAATGAAGGACATGGGCGGGCCTTTGGAGGCGTAAGACGGCGAAGCCTATAGCGCAGGCAGGGTGCCTGCGCCAGCGACTGGCCCGCGCAATAGCTGATCCAGCGTGCCTGTCGCACCCTTCGTCCCTTGCACTAGCCGGAACCGGCGTGATACCTCGCCCGCCGAGAACTCCTGCCGCGGAACCGCCCAAATGTCAAAAGCAAAAGCCGTCAAGAAAGTCGTGCTCGCCTATTCCGGCGGCCTCGACACTTCCATCATCCTGAAATGGCTGCAGACCGAGCTCGGCGCCGAGGTCGTCACCTTCACCGCCGATCTCGGCCAGGGCGGCGAGCTGGAGCCGGCGCGGCGCAAAGCCGAGATGATGGGCATCAAGGACATCCGTATCATGGATGTCCGCGAGGAGTTCGTTTCCGACTTTGTATTCCCGATGTTCCGCGCCAATGCCGTCTATGAAGGCACCTATTTGCTCGGCACCTCGATCGCGCGGCCGCTGATCTCCAAGCACCTCGTCGAGATCGCCAAAGAAACCGGCGCCGATGCGATCGCCCACGGCGCCACCGGCAAGGGCAACGACCAGGTCCGCTTCGAGCTTTCGGCCTATGCGCTCAACCCCGACATCAAGGTCATCGCGCCATGGCGCGATTGGTCGTTCAAGTCGCGCACCGACCTGATCAACTTCGCCGAGCAGCACCAGATTCCGGTGCCGAAGGACAAGAAGGGCGACGCGCCGTTTTCGGTCGACGCCAACCTGCTGCACTCGTCCTCCGAAGGCAAAGTGCTGGAAGACCCGTGGAGCGAGCCGCCGGAATTCGTCCACCAGCGCACCATCTCGCCGATGGACGCGCCGGATAAGGTCACCGAGATCGAAATCGAATTCCTCCGTGGCGATCCGATCGCGCTCGACGGCAAAAAACTGTCACCGGCGACGATGCTGGCGGCGCTCAACGATCTCGGCCGCGACAACGGCATCGGCCGGCTCGACCTTGTCGAGAACCGTTTCGTCGGCATGAAATCGCGCGGCGTCTACGAGACCCCTGGCGGCACCATCCTGATATCAGCCCACCGGGCAATCGAATCGATCACGCTCGACCGGGGTGCTGCCCACCTCAAGGACGAGTTCATGCCGCGCTATGCCGAGCTGATCTACAACGGCTTCTGGTTCGCGCCCGAGCGCCTGATGCTGCAGGCGATGATCGACAAGAGCCAGGAAGATGTCGAAGGCACGGTGCGGCTGAAGCTCTACAAGGGCAACGTCATCGTCACCGGCCGCAAGTCGAAGAAGACGCTCTATTCCGACGCGCTGGTCACCTTCGAGGACGACCGTGGCGCCTACGACCAGAAGGACGCTGAAGGCTTCATCCGACTTAACGCGCTCAGGTTGCGGACGCTGGCGGCGCGTAATCGTAAAAGCTGACGTCTGAACAGCGCTCTACCGATCCGGTGAAAGCTGAAACGGTTCGAGAAATCCGGCGGAGACGCCAGGTTTTATTTGTCACTTCTAATATAACGGAAATTAAACCACCGCAAATGCTTTTGTTTGACCTTTTGGCGACTTCATCTAAGTTGTCGCTTGCTGTATGGGGGCTTTTCACAATGAAAAATGGTGTTTTTATTCTGCTTGCAACGGTCACCGCCTTGACTGTGTGCCAGTCGTCAGAGGCAGGCGAGAAACGCAACCCAAGCGCGAGCTTGGGCGGATGTGTCACCGCTGTCCACGCATGGAGCATCACGCTCAAGCACGATATCGCCTCTTTCATGGGCGTCTCGCAGGAGCGCATGCCGGCCCTGTTCTGCCAGCGCCTTGCCGAAGGGGTGCGCACCGGACGCATCAGCTACTCCGACATAAACAGCCTGCAGCTAGACCAACCGACCGAAATCTGGATGGTCATCAAGGGCAAGTCAAAGGCGGCTACGCAAGCCCCGGCGCCGCGGAACTCCAAGTTCCGTACCTGCAACCGTAATAACGGCACTTTCCAGATTCCCGCTTCCCGGAAATGTCCGTTGAGCGGCCACGCGCAGCTAGACCAACCGACCGAAATCGAAATGGTCAAGGGCAAGCCAAAGGCGGCTACCCCGGCGCCGTGGACGCTCAAGTTCCGTACCTGCAACGGTGTTGACGGCACCATCCAGGTTCCTATTTCCCAGAAATGCCCATTGAGAGCGCGTTATTGAGCTTGATGTGCCCAGGTGATCGGCCACTCTTGGAACCAGTTTCCTGCCCGCGTTGGCTGTCTGGCGAACTTGGCTGTCGCCAAAGCCAACGACTATGACCCGCCTCCTCGACTCCCGCGCTGATCGGGTGGGGCTGACGTTCCGACCTATAACGGTTTTGCACTGTCGATCCGCCCCGTCTGGCCCATGGCCGGAAGGCTCTTCTTCAGCTCAACATTGCCTAAGGAATGTGCGAGGGAACCATGCGAAAACTGATCTCCACCGGCTCGCCCTTCGAGAAGGCAGCCGGTTATTCGCGCGCCGTGGTCCAGGGCGACTGGTGTTTCGTTTCCGGAACGACCGGCTACGACTATGCGACCATGTCGATGCCGGAGACGGTCGAGGCGCAGACGCGCAATTGCCTGGCGACGATCGCCAACGCGTTGCAGGACGGCGGTTTCGAAATGGCCGATGTGGTGCGGGCGCATTACTACATCACCGACGCGGCTTTCGTCGACATCGTCTTTCCGATCCTCGGCGAAGCCTTTGGCGACATCAGGCCGGCTGCGACGATGATCGTCTGCCAGCTCAACAAGCCGGAAATGAAGATCGAGATCGAAGTGACGGCGCTCAAGCGCACGGCCTGAGCGTGGCGGCGGTGCAGAAGCTTGCGCGATGTCGGCTGGACAGCGCCCCACTGTCCGGCAAGACTGATGGGAGCACGAGGATCGCCAAGGTGCTCTGAACCAAAGCTTGCGCATAGCCCGCTTGGCGTTTAGCAAGACCGCGGCTCACGACAGCGCCGCGCGTCCTTTTGGACGCGCAAAGGACGCTGTAGAATTTTGGTTCTGCGCACGATCCTTTCCGAAATCGATTCCGATTTCGGGGTCATGCGCCACAGTTTAGGACGGTTCTGATGGCTTCGAAAAATCTTCTCCTGCTCGCCGGCGACGGCATCGGCCCCGAGGCGATGGCCGAGGTGAAGAAGCTGATCGTTGCCATGAACGACAAGCTCGGTAGCGGCTTCATCACCGATGAGGGGCTGGTCGGCGGCTGCGCCTACGACGCGCATGGCGCGGCGATTTCCGACGCCGACATGGCCAAGGCGATGGCTGCCGACGCGGTGCTGTTCGGCGCCGTCGGCGGGCCGAAATGGGACGCGGTGCCTTATGAAGTGCGCCCGGAAGCCGGACTGCTGCGGCTGCGCAAGGACATGGAACTGTTCGCCAATCTCAGGCCCGCCATTTGCTATCCGGCGCTGGCGGCGTCCTCCTCGCTCAAGCAGGATGTGGTCGAGGGTCTCGACATTCTGATCGTTCGCGAGCTCACCGGCGGCGTCTATTTCGGCGAGCCGAAGCAGATCATCGATCTCGGCAATGGCCAGAAGCGCGGCATCGACACGCAGGTCTACGACACGTTCGAGATCGAGCGCATTTCGGGCGTCGCCTTCGAGCTGGCGCGGACACGCCGCAACCATGTGACCTCGATGGAAAAGCGCAATGTGATGAAATCAGGCGTGTTGTGGAACGAGGTCGTGACCCAGACCCACAAGGCCAGATATGCCGACGTCAAGCTCGATCACATGTTGGCCGATGCCGGCGGCATGCAGCTGGTGCGCTGGCCCAAGCAGTTCGACGTCATCGTGACCGACAATCTGTTCGGCGACATGCTGTCCGACATCGCCGCCATGCTGACCGGCTCGATCGGCATGCTGCCGTCGGCGTCGCTCGGTGCCCCGGATGCCAGAACGAAAAAGCGCAAGGCGCTCTACGAGCCGGTGCACGGTTCGGCGCCCGACATATCAGGCAAGGGCATCGCCAACCCGATTGCCATGATCGCCTCCTTCGCCATGTGCATGCGCTATTCCTTCAGCATGGTCGCCGAAGCCGACCGCCTGGAAAGCGCTATCGCCGCCGTGCTCGACCAAGGCTTGCGCACCAGGGATATTCTTTCCCCTGGGATGACCGAGGTCGGCACCACTGAGATGGGCGATGCGATCATCGCCAAGTTCCTGGGTTGACAGGCATATGGGCGAGGTACGACGCGCCATCGAAAGGGATGTTCTTGGCGAGCACAAACGCCAGGCTGACTTTCGCGGCGATCGGCACCTCGCATCGCTGCTGCAGCTGGTTTGCGAACGATATTCCACCGAGCGAGGCAATCTCTATCTGATCGGCGGAATTTCTGAGCAGAGCGAGATGCTTCTCTCTATCTGGCTTTGGCCGGATGAGGTGGTCGACTGCGAAATTGCCTATGACGGATCGAAGTTTGAAATTGTTGCAACACGCGCCATCGCGGCCTACAAGGAAGCCCTTCGTGGTCGTGCTCTGAAAGACTTCCAGCTCGTCGAGCGAGTCGCTTTGAGCGAGCAGCCTTGGCAGACTAACTCAGGTCAGGACTAACTGGTCTTCACCCCCGCCGGCACCGGACCCCATTGGTTTTCACGGGCCCGCGTCGGGATCAGCGCGAAGACCAGGATGATCAGCCAGCCGATGGTCGGGATGAACACCACCAGAAAAAGCCAGCCGGTCAAGCCGATGTCGTGCAGGCGACGCACGTTCAATCCGATCCATGGCAGCGCTGTCGCCAGCAGGAAGATTCCGCAAAGGCCGACCGTCACCGCCGGCAATTCGTCAAGATTTCCCATCGCGTCGTCGATGAAGAGGCCGATGCCGACGACCACGATCAGCGCGATCGTCCAGAACAGGCAATAGCCCCAATACTCCTTGCGGTGGGCACGGCCAGCGAAGTTGAAGTAATTCTCAGTCAGGCCCCGCCAGAAATAATCCCACAATCCGGTAGCCGCGGCGGGACTGTTTTCAGCGGACCGGCCGAAATGTTGCGGCTGACGTGCACCCGGCGTATTGCCGGCATGAGCCGCGGCGGCGGTTGCGGCGGGCACAGCGGCGGGCGGACTGGCGGTCTCAGCGCGGATCGAAGAAACGTCGCGTGCGCGTCCGCCGACCGGCAAGAACTCGACGGCCGTGCCCCTGGCCATCGAAGCCTCTCGACCCAGATCCTCGCGCGCGAACGTGTAGCGGTTGCCGTCGGCTCCGGTGATGAAACCGAAGCCATGGTCCTCGTCGTAGTGAAGCACTTCGCCGCGCATGTCCTGCCCCTCGTCCCGCTGGCCAGACTGTTCAAAGTTGCGGCAGATCGCAAGGGGCGTGCGAAATGGGGAAGCAATCGCTTCAGACAAAAGATAGCGCCCCACTCGTGTTGGGAGACGACCAACCGTCGAAGTCTGCGCCGCGCAGCGCCCTTCTCCCCGTTTACGGGGAGAAGGTGCCGGCAGGCGGATGAGGGGCAGCGCAGACCTGAATCGAGCGAAAGACAGCCCCTTGCAGGCCATAACAAGCCAACGATGCCGGCACGTCGTTAAGCCGGCCGCTTCTTCGATTTCTTGTTCTTGGCGGGTCCGGTCTTTTCGAACTTCGCCTTTGCTGACTTCCCCGCCCAGGGCTTTGCCTCGAACGCGGCAGCGCGCTGATCGGCTGACGGTGTGCGCTTCTCGAATTTGGGCGCATTCTGGTCGAACGTCCGCTTGCCGCGGTGAGGCTTCTTGTCGGGTCGCGGTTCCTGATAGCCGGCCCGCGACAGGTCGGGCGTGCCGTCCAGCCGCTTCACCGCGATGTTGTTCTGCAGCTTGCGGTCGGGGCCGATCGCCTGGAGAAACCGGTCAGCCCAATCCGCCGCGATCTGCACGAAGGTTTCCTCAGGCTGCATCTTGATGGCACCGATCTCGCGCTTGCTGATCCCGCCGGTCCGGCACAGCATCGGGATCAGCCAGCGCGGCTCGGCATTCTGCCGGCGTCCCACCGACAGCGAGAACCAGACGCTGTCGCCGAAATCGTCGCGGCGGCTGGGCGCCTCGTCCCTGCGCGCAAACTTGTCGCCCGACGGCGTGAACGGCGCGACGTCAAGAAGATCCTCGGGCGCCGAGCGGTTGGAGCGGCACAAGCGCACGAACGCGGCGGCCACCTGTTCGGGGCCGTGCTGCTCGAGAAGCGCATTGATGAAGCCGCGCTCCTCTTCCTTCACCGGTTCGCTGAGGACCGGGTCGGCGAGGATGCGCTCGTCGTCGCGGCGCAGCACGTCGTCGGCCGAAGGCGGGCTTGCCCATGTCGCCGCAAGGCCGGCACTTTGCAGCAGCCGTTCGGTGCGCCTGCGGGCACTGTTGGGCACGATCAGCGCGCTGACACCTTTGCGTCCCGCCCGTCCCGTCCGCCCGCTTCGGTGCAGCAGCGTCTCCGGATTGGTCGGCAGGTCGGCATGGATCACCAGTTCGAGGTTGGGCAGGTCGATGCCGCGTGCCGCCACGTCGGTGGCGATGCAGACCTTGGCGCGGCCGTCGCGCATCGCCTGCAGCGCGTGGCTGCGCTCGTTCTGACTCAACTCGCCCGAAAGCGCCACGACGGAAAAGTTGCGGTTGTTGAAGCGCGCGGTCAGGTGATTGACGGCGGCGCGCGTGTTGCAGAACACCAGTGCGTTCTTCGCCTCGTAATAGCGCAGCACGTTGATGATGGCGTTTTCCCGATCGGGCTGAGCTACGCTCAGCGCCCGGTATTCGATGTCGAGATGCTGCTTCTCCTCGCCGGAGGCCGAGATGCGCACCGCATCGCGCTGGTAGCCTTTGGCCAGCGTGGCAATGGCGCGCGGCACGGTAGCCGAAAACATCAGCGTGCGGCGCTCGGCAGGGGCGGCGTCGAGGATGAATTCGAGATCCTCACGAAAGCCGAGATCGAGCATCTCGTCGGCCTCGTCGAGCACCACTGCCTTCAGTTCAGACATGTCGAGCGAATTGCGGGTGATGTGGTCGCGCAGCCGGCCGGGCGTGCCGACAACGATATGGGCGCCGCGCTCCAGCACGCGCCGTTCGGTGCGCATGTCCATGCCACCGACGCAGGACGCTATCGCTGCGCCGGTCGGTTCGTAGAGCCATTCGAGCTCGCGCGTCACCTGCAAAGCGAGCTCCCGCGTAGGCGCGATGGCCAGCGCCAGCGGTGCTGCGGCATGGGAAAAGCGCTCCGCGCCGTCGAGAAGAGTCGGCGCCAGAGCCAGCCCGAAGGCAACGGTCTTGCCAGAGCCGGTCTGCGCCGAAACCAGCGCATCGGCCTGCCCGAGCTCGAGAACCGCCTTCTGCACCGGCGTCAGCTCGACATAGCCGCGTTTTTCCAGCGCCTTTGCAAGCGCGGGGACAATAGCTTCGAAATTGGACATATGCTTCTTTCGGAATTCGGATTCTTTTATGCCCCGCAATGGGTCATCCGTCGGCGAGCGCCAGAAGCGCCACGAGCCAAACGATCCAATCGTTCGTACTTCGCGCCGCCGCCATTGTACAGGGCAAGCCGCCTCGCCGGGTCGCGATTGACTCTTTGCGCAAACCGCGTAAAAGCCGGCACCGAACGGGATAGTTTCGATGCGCGGCCTTTTGATGGCGCTTCTTGCATTCGACCTCCCCGGCCGCAATGCGAACCATTGGGCCGGGCGTGTCGGCACGTCTCCTCGTTCCAGCAAAACTACGGCTAAAACGACCACTAAAACGGTCTGATTCCCTTGGCCTAACCACCCTCTCCCGGGTCCGGCCCGGGGGTTGAAACCCGCATCGGTCGGCGGGTTTTCTCCAAAAACCGAGCGGAGAGGACAGGAGATTTCGATGAGTTTCAAGGTTGCAATCGTCGGCGCCACGGGCAATGTGGGCCGGGAAATGCTCAACATACTGGAAGAGCGCGGCTTTCCGGTGAGCGAGGTGGTGGCGCTGGCCTCGCGGCGCAGCCAGGGCACGGAAGTGTCGTTCGGCGACCGCACACTGAAGGTCAGGGCGCTCGACCAATTTGATTTTTCCGACACCGACATCTGCATTATGTCGGCCGGCGGCAACGTCTCGAAGGAATGGTCGCCGAAGATCGGCAAGCAGGGCTGCGTCGTCATCGATAATTCGTCGGCCTTCCGCTACGATCAGGACGTGCCGCTGATCGTGCCGGAGGTGAACCCGGACGCGATTTCGCTGTTCACGCGCAAGAACATCATCGCCAATCCGAACTGCTCGACGGCGCAACTGGTCGTGGCGCTAAAGCCGCTGCACGACTTCGCCACCATTAAACGCGTCGTCGTCGCCACCTACCAGTCGGTATCCGGCGCCGGCAAGGAAGGCATGGACGAATTGTTCACACAGACGCGGGCCGTGTTCGTCGCCGACCAGGTCGACGTCAAGAAATTCACCAAGCGCATTGCCTTCAACGTCATCCCGCATATCGACGTCTTCCTCGACGACGGCTTCACCAAGGAAGAGTGGAAGATGGTCGCCGAGACCAAGAAGATGCTCGATCCCAAGATCAAGCTGACGGCGACCTGCGTGCGCGTGCCGGTGTTCATTGGCCATTCGGAAGCCGTCAACATCGAGTTCGAAAAGCCGATCACCGCCGACGACGCGCGGGAAATTCTCCGGGATGCCCCCGGCTGCCAGGTTCTCGACAAGCGTGAGGACGGCGGCTACATCACGCCGCTGGACTCGGCCGGCGAAGATGCCACATTCATTTCGCGCATCCGCGAGGATTCGACCGTCGACAACGGCCTGTCGATGTGGATTGTCTCCGACAACCTGCGCAAGGGCGCGGCACTCAACGCGGTGCAGATCGCGGAGCTGCTGATCGAGCGCGGGCTGATCCAGCCGAAGAAAAAGGCGGCTTGATTCTCGCTCACGGGCCGTATCGCCGCTGCCGCGGCGGGTCCTCCGCGGGCGCCGGAAAGCCGGCGGCCCGGAGTCGCGGGCGCGGCCTTCGGCCATTAGCTTCCTTCTCCCCCTTCACGGGGGTGAGAAGTGGTCCGTGAAGCGGACGGAAAGCCAATGCTTGGCTTTCCGAACGAAGAACGCCCCTGGCGTAGCGAAGGGCCAGGATTCCGGCAGGGGGATGAGGGGCAGCACAGGCGTCTCAAGTAGGCAGCAAGGCGCCTGCGTCACAGCCGGCTCTCCTCCGCTAGCTTTTCCAGCAGCTCCATCGCCTCTTCCGCCCGGTCGGCGGGCACGAACAAATGGTCGTGGTAGAAGGCCGAGACCGGATTGACCCCCATGCCGGCGGCGGCCAGACGCGCGGTGATGGCGGCGAGGAAGCCGACCGCCTCCAGCGACGAATGGATGTTCAGCGTCACCATCCGGGAGCGGAAGACGGTCGCCAGGCCAGCGGCCTTGGCTTCCTCCTCTAGCGCGATCACCGTCGTGCCCTCGCGCTCGCGAAACAGCATCACCGTCTCGAGGCTGTCCGGCACGGGCGCATCGGGCGGCAGTGTGGCGAAGACATGGATGCCGGGACGCAATTCCGGCGTCATCGTTGCCAGCAGTTTCTTCAGATCGGTCTCGCCGGCCATCGATTGCTCCCGAATGCCTTGCGGATTTTCGATAACGTGCTTGGCCCCAGCCGGCAAGGCGACGCCGCCATGTCGCTGACGACTGGGCTTATGCGTGTATTGCATCGCACAATGGAACCGATCAGGATCATTGCCGGTCCGTGAAAGGGGTTTCGATGATCGTTCGCCCGCGCCCGGGATTCTTGCATCTGTTCTTCATCATGCGCGGCTCGGTGGTGCCGCGCATCCTGCCGCAGATCTTCGGCTTCGGTGTCTATGGCGCGCTGGTGGTGCTGGCGGTCGGGGCGCTGAAGCTCGACTTCGGCGATGCCGGCCCCGCGCCGTTTGCCTTACTCGGTGTGGCGCTGTCGATCTATCTCGGTTTCCGCAACAATGCCGCCTATGACCGCTGGTGGGAAGCGCGCAAGCTGTGGGGCCAGCTTGTCTTCGACATTCGCAATCTGGCGCGCGCCAGCACCGGGCTGATCGAGGATCGCATCGAACTGCGCGGGATGTTGATGGAGGCGATCGCCTTCTGCCATTTCCTGCGCGGCCTGCTTCGGCGGGTAGATGCCACGACCGAAGCACGCGCGTTCATCGGCGAAGAGGCCGAAAGTGCCGCCAAGCTGGCCAACCCGCCCGACGCCATGGTGCGGCGTATGGGCGAGCGAGCCGCCGCGCTATACAGGGCCGGGGCGATCGATGTCATGGGCTACCGCATCCTCGACGAGCGCCTGTCGGAAATCGCCGCAGCGCAAGCCGGCTGCGAGCGCATTATGGGGACACCGCTTCCGTTTGCCTACACGCTGCTCTTGCAGCGCACTGCCTATATCTTCTGCCTGCTGCTGCCGTTTGGGCTGGCATCGACTGCCGGCTGGGCGACGCCGCTGTTCACGGCGCTGATCGCCTACACCTTCTTCGGCCTCGACGCGCTTTCGGAAGAACTCGAGGACCCGTTCGGCACCGAGGCCAACGATCTCGCCCTCGACGGCCTGTGCCGCGTCTGTGAAATCTCGGTGTTCGAAGCGCTCGGCGAGCCGCCGCCGAAAATGATCCCTGCCGAAAAGTTCTATTTTTCCTAGGGTTTGTTCGGGCGCTCATCGCAGCACATGCGCTCAAAAGATCGTAGGCGTGTCGGATCGTCGTCTCACGCCGCGTCCTTGGTTCGACCCTGGCGTAGAGGGGCCAGCGCTTGAAACAACCGGAGGACCAATAACCATGTCTCAAACTGCATCCGTCACGCCGGGCGCGCTGTGGACCGGCCGAGGGCTCAGCGCCCTCATCGTGCTGTTCATGATCTTCGACGGCGTCATCAAGCTGCCGCCGCTCGATGTCGTCACCCAGACCATGGTGCAGCTCGGCTGGCCGGCCGATCCCAACGTCTCGCGCATGCTCGGCATCATCGGGCTGGTCTCGACCGCGCTCTATGCGGTGCCGCGCACCTCGGTGCTTGGCGCCATCCTGCTCACCGCCTATCTCGGTGGCGCCATCGCGACGCATATACGTATCGGCAGCCCGCTGTTTTCGCACACACTGTTCGGCGTCTATCTCGGCTTCATCTTGTGGGGCGGCCTTTTCCTGCGCAACCCCAGGGTGCGCGCGCTGATCCTGCTCAACCGATAGAGCCGACTTCAAAAGCCGTTCGATGGCGGTCGCGTCGCCGGAGAGAACCACGGTCTGCCGCCACCCTTCTTCTTTTGACTTTGGATCAAATCGCCCGTTTGCGAGTTAGAAGATGTGGCGGCGAGGACGGAAAACCCGGTTGAGAGGAACGACAATGAAGAAACTGGTAGTCCTGATGGTACTGGTAACCTCGCTCGCAGCCTGTTCCCGGACAGAACAGGGCGCGGCGGTCGGTGGACTAGGGGGCGCTGCTATCGGCGCTGCAGTGGCCGATGACGAAGTTGAAGGTGCGGTGGTCGGTGGTGCTGTCGGCGCCCTCGCCGGCGCACTGATCGGTCGTGCTACCGAACCCGGCCGGTGCCGCTATCGCGGTCGCGATGGGCGTGTCTACATCGCCCGCTGCCCTGAAGGCTATTGATCGGCCCGCGTCATAGTCGGACGAAACAGCAAAACGGCGGACAAAGGCGCCCGCCGTTTCGTAGGGCATAAAAGCAGATTATTCGGCGGTCGCGGCTTCCGCCTCGGCCGGCGCGGCTGCCGCGGCGGCAACAGCGGCGGCTGCATCGGCCTGCGCCTTCTTCAGAATTGCGGCGCGCTCCTGCGCCTTCTTGCCCGGTTCGGCCTTCTTCGGGTTGGAGCGGGCTTCACGCTTGGCAATGCCGGCCTCATCGAGGAAGCGCAGCACGCGGTCGGTCGGCTGGGCGCCGTGCGACAGCCAATGCTTGACTCGGTCGGCGTCGACCTTGACCCGCTCGCCGTCCTTGGGCAGCAGCGGGTTCCACGAGCCGAGTGACTCTATGAAACGGCCGTCGCGCGGCGAACGGGCGTCGGCGACGACGACGTGGTAATAGGGACGCTTCTTCGAGCCCGCACGGGCCAGTCGGATTTTCAGTGGCATTTTCTTTCTCCTAAAATTCTGATTTTCGTTGATCGGGGTTATGGCTGTCGTCTTTATGCATGTCGTTGTTGGGCGACATGCACTGGTCCTCAGCCGGTTTTCGTTACGCCGTTGGATGCGGCGATATGCTCGTGATGCCGAATCACTTCGCGGACGACGAAGTTCAGGAATTTCTCCGCGAAATCCGGGTCGAGATGCGCGTCCTTCGCCAGTTGGCGAAGGCGGGCGATCTGCTGCCGCTCGCGTGCCGGATCGGCCGGCGGCAGGCCATGCGACGCCTTCAGTTCGCCGACCGCCTTGGTGCAGCGGAAACGCTCGGCCAGCATGTGGATGAGCGCTGCGTCGATGTTGTCGATCGAGGCGCGGTAATCGACCAGCGCCGCACGAGCGTCGGCCATGTCCTTCTCTTCGTTCATGGCGCCCTCACTTCTTCTTGCCAAGGCCGGGAAGCCCGCCACCGCCCAAGCCAGGAAGCTTCATGCCGCCGGGCAGCCCAGGCAGGCCACCCCCACTGGGAAGGCCACCGGGCAGGCCCTTCATGCCGCCGAGACCGGCTGCCTGTGCCTGCTTCTGCAAGGCTTCGAGCTGCTTGGGGTCCATCTTGGACAGATCCGGCATGCCGCCGCCCATCATGCCGCCCGGGCCACCCATGCCTCCCATACCCCCTGGCATCATGCCGCCGAGGCCCATCTTCTGCGCCAGCCCGCCCATCATGCCGCGCATCAGGCCACCGCCTTTGCCCTTGCCGCCCATCGCCTTCATCATGTCGGCCATGCCGCGGTGCATCTTCAGGAGCTTGTTGATCTCGGCCGCATCGGTGCCGGAGCCGGCGGCGATGCGCTTCTTGCGCGAGTGCTTCAGAATCTCGGGGTTGGCGCGCTCGGCCTTGGTCATCGATGATATGATGGCGAGCTGGCGGCCGAACATCTTGTCGTCGAGACCGGCGGCGGCCATCTGGTCCTTCATCTTGCCCATGCCCGGCATCATCCCCATGATGCCCCCCATGCCGCCCATCTTCGACATCTGCTGAAGCTGGCCGGCAAGGTCGTTCAGGTCGAATTTGCCCGACTGCATCTTCTTGGCCATCGCCGCCGCCTGCTCGGCGTCGATGTTTTCGGCAGCCTTTTCGACGAGGCTGATGATGTCGCCCATGCCGAGGATGCGGTCGGCGATGCGCTTGGGATGGAATTCCTCCAGCCCGTCCATTTTCTCGCCGGTGCCGATCAGCTTGATCGGCTTGCCGGTGACGGCGCGCATGGAAAGAGCTGCACCACCACGGCCATCACCGTCCATGCGGGTCAGCACCAGCCCGGTGATGCCGACGCGCTCATCGAAGCTTTTCGCCAGATTGACGGCGTCCTGGCCGGTCAGCGAATCGGCGACCAAAAGGATTTCGTGCGGCGACGACACCTTCTTGATGTCGGCCATCTCGACCATCAGCGGCTCGTCGATATGGGTGCGGCCGGCGGTGTCGAGGATGACGACGTCATGGCCGCCGAGCTTTGCCGCCTGCACGGCGCGGCGGGCGATGTCGACCGGCGTCTGGCCCTCGACGATCGGCAGCGTGGCGACCTTGACCTGTTCGCCGAGCTGACGGAGCTGCTCCTGCGCGGCGGGACGCCGCGTGTCGAGCGAGGCCATCAGAACCTTCTTGTTCTGACGTTCGTTGAGGCGCTTGGCGATCTTGGCCGATGTCGTGGTCTTGCCGGAACCCTGCAGGCCGACCATCATGATGACGACCGGAGCCGGTGCATTGAGGTCGATGGCGACGCCCTCGGCGCCCAGCATCTCGACCAGCTCGTCATGGACGATCTTGACGACCATCTGCCCGGGCTTGATCGACTTCAGCACAGCGGCGCCGACGGCCTTCTCGCGTACCTTGTCGGTGAAGGAACGCACCACTTCCAGCGCAACGTCGGCCTCGAGCAGCGCACGGCGCACCTCGCGCAGCGCCGCGGAGACATCGGCCTCGGACAGAGCACCGCGGCCGGTGAGGCCGTTCAGGATCGAACCAAGGCGCTCTTGCAGCGATTCAAACATTCTTTTTCCTTTTCCCTGGCACCCGGATGATGCCCGAGAAGTAATGCGTTCGCGCCCAGTATCCAAGTAAAGCCCAAAGCCAAAAAGCACCCGGGGGCGCACAGCGCTGCCGGATGTTGGCCTCCAGGATCGATTTACAGCACGACACCTCAATGAGGCTTCGGCGTCCCGGTCGGCTTGCTCGGAGGGATACTCGTCGCGGAATTCGCGGCGTGTAGACAGGAAATCGGCCGCGGAGTCAAGGCGCGGGCCGAATACGCTGAACCGGGCCGGTTCGGTTTATGGCAGCACCACTGGCATGATGCGCGTCAGCTTGGGCCGCCGGGGTACGAAATATCCGGCTCGACCTTCAGCGGCGAGCGCTGATGCAGCAGCAGCAGAACAGTCAACAGGCTGCAGCCGATGCCGATCGCCGCGATGAGGACGGCATCAAGCGTCGTCCAGCCGGGGCCTTCGAGCGGCTTGGCGTTGAACAGGGCGAAGGAATTGTAGCTCTGCTGATGCGAAATCAGCAGGAAACCGGCGAGATTGTTGCCGAGATGAGCGCCGAAGGCCGCGCCGAGATTGCCGGTGGCGTAGACCACAAGCGTCAGGAGCAGCGCAAAAGCGGCGATCGAGGCCAGCACACAGGCGTTGATGGCGGCCGTCGAGCTTGGGCTCCAATGCATCGAAGTGAACAGAAGTCCTGGCAGCAGCGCCCAGATGAAGGGGTTTTGAAATCGGTTGGCCAAGCCCCTCAGGAGATAGCCGCGAAACAGCACCTCTTCGGACGAGGTCTGCAGCAAAGTCAGCGCAGCGATCGGGATCAGGAACAGCAGCCAAGACGACAGGCCGATTGCGCCGCGCGCAATCTCGGGCTGCAGGAGATAGAGCAGGATCTCGGAGAGCAGCGATGTGATCAACACCGCGGCCAATCCCCTAAGAAATCCCGAGCGCGAAACGCGGCGGCTGGTGCCGATCAGCGCCATCAGCGGCTCGCGATGGACCCAGCGCATGGCAGCCCACAGGCCGAGCCAGATCCCGGCAAAGGAGGCGAGCGCGGCGAGGATCCCGGCGGGCGAGGCCATGAAATTCTGCACCGCCCCTCCTTCCATCGGGGCACCGGACGATGCCTGCCAGATAACAAAAGCATAGGCGCCGCCGAACAGCACGGCGATGGTTGTCGCGACCCAGAACAGGACGACGATCGCCGTTCCGAGCAGGAGCCGCGGCAGGGTCGTCTTGGCGTTGGGAGTATGCCGGTAACGCTCGAAGGCGGCAGGGTCTGATATCACGAGGGTTCCTTGCCTGATGCATGGGGTCGCATGGTCTAGAGCATCGGACCCGAAAGTGGAACCGGTTTTGGGCAAATCCGACGCTCGAAAAAAAGGCTGGAGCGGCGGGCACGCCGCTCCAGCACGAAGCTCCGGTTAACGATAGCGGACAGAGGCGGCCGCAGTTGCCGGGCGGCCGCCTGGTTGGTTTATGATGTCAGCGCTCGACGTACATGATGCGTCGGGTGCCCGGATCGACCAGTGCCGGCTGACCATTCACATAGACATAGCGGTAGTCATAGTCCGGAATCTCGCGCAACTCGACGGTATCGGGCAAGGTCGCGCCCGTAACTACCTCGCCCTCGAGATAGACCGGGTCGACCCGGTTGGTCTCGATATAAGTGCGGACTTCGGCCGGCGGCCGTCTGATGGGCTCGATCGGCTCGCCGGCGACGATCGCTCCGGTATAGGTGTCGGGATAGTCGACGTCGGCCGGGGCTTCGACGATGGCAATGCCTGCGTCGGCAGGGCGTTCCGTCAGGACGACCTCGTTGCCACCGAAATCGGCCGTCACATAGTCGGAATAGATCCAGCCTTGGCCATTGGCCTCGGCTATGGTGCACCATTTGCTGTTTTGGATGCAGCCATCAAGCGTTGCCGACTGGCCGGCGGCGAGCACGCCGATGACCGGGTATTGCGGGCCGGGGCCGGCGCGCACGTTGAGATCGGCAACAGCCGAGACGGCGGTATCAGCCAAGGCTGTGCCCGACATGGCGACAAGCGCTCCGGCGACAGCAGGAAACAGTATGCGCTTCATGGTTTCGCTCCGTTTTGATGGTCCCTCACGAGGGAAAACGAAACCGGGCTTCATGCGTTCCGGCTAAAACGCCTCGGCCGGCTCACGTTTTGTTCCGGTTTCTTTCACTACAGTCAGCAGTTCATGGACGAAGGCCAGCTTCCGTGCGGTCACCTCCGAGATAACGAAGGGATAAAGGTCCGGCAGGCCCATACAGCGGTTGATCGAGTTGGACGCTTCCGACAGCACCAGCCAGCGGGCCAGGATCTTTTCGAACGGTTCGGGAACGGCGGCAGGTTCCGACGGCGCCGGTTGCAGCTCGCCGCCGGTGTCGCTGCGCGAAAGCTCGTTGGCCTCTACCGTTTCCAGTCGGCCGAGCGGGAAATTCAGCGCATGCACCATCTCCAGCGTATCGGTGATGTGCAGGTGGTGTGCCCATGTCTCGGCCCAGTCCTCCCAGGGATGAGACGTGGCATAGGCCGAAATGTGGTCCTGCTGCCAGTCGGGCGCAGCACCTTTGGCATGGTAGGCCTTCAGCGCCTGCTCGTAATCGATGCGGTCATCGCCGAACAACGCCCGGAAGGCGGCAAGCCGTTGCGGGTCGTCGCGGATCAGGCGGTCCCAGTAATAGTGGCCGAGCTCGTGGCGGAAATGACCGAGCAAAGTGCGGTAGTTCTCGCCCATCTCGACGCGCCTTCTTTCGCGCTCGGCCGAGTCCGCCTCGGCGACATTGAGTGTGATCAAGCCGTTGTCATGGCCGGTCAGGATGCGCGCGCCCCCTGGGCCGCCGATCGGATCGGCGAGGAAGTCGAAGGCGAGGCCGGCCTCGTCGCCGGCGTTCCGCTTGGGCACGACCGGCAGTCCGGCGGCTAGCAGCGAATAGATTGCCCGCTTCTTAGCCGCTTCGACGCGGATCCAGCGACGGCGGTTGCCATCGACCGAAAGGTCCGGGATCAGCTGGTTCAGCTCGCAGGCGCGGCAGAAGGCATGGCCGGGTTCCGCCATCCAGTTGCAGGCGCACTCGTCTGCATTGGTGCACTGGAAAACGCCGCCGGCGCCTAACAACACGAAGCGCGCATGCCCGGGATCGTAGAGCACGGGGCTGGCGCAGTTCAGGCACTGGGCGTTCTCGAAATAGAGGCGGTGGCCGCAATGCGGGCAAGCGAAGAGCTTCATCCCAATCTCAAATCATCAGGTCTCAATCATCAGGTCCGGATATAGTGCGGAGCCGCATATCGCCCAAACGCCTGTCGGCGGCCGGCGTTCCTGCTAATGCTATTTTGCCGCAAGCTGGGCGACGACCGTTCTCGCCACCGCCTCGCCCGACAGCCTGGCGCCGCCGCAGGTCTGCATCTGCGGACCGGCCAGATGCTCGCCGGCGAAGAAGATTTTTTCCGCCACCGGCTGCATCAGCGTTGCGCGCGCCTGCGAACGGCCGGGGCGGGCCGCCGCATAAGCGCCGCGCACGAACCGCTCGCCGCCCCAATTGGTCATCATGGCGCGCCCGACATGTTTCCGCACGTCGCCGCCGAATATGGCGCACAGCCGGTCGACGACAAAGTCGACGCCTGCCGCCTCGCCCGCCGCCGACATCTCCCAGGCGAAGTCGCCGCCGACGAAGCCGACCATGAGGTCGAGGTCGAAGGGAAAGCAAAGGAAGTAGATGTCGTGCCTGGCCAGCCGCTCGATCAGCAGGTCGTCGAAGGGCGCCAGCCCGAGCCTTGTGCCCCTGATTTCGACCGGCAGCTTGGTCAGCATGCCCATCGGCAGGTCGAAGAAGGCAGCGAAATGTGTGTCGGGCAGCGCCGGCGAGAATTCGATCTCCTCGAAGGCGAGCACCGCCGGCGAGGCGGTGACGATGGCCGCCTTGGCGCGGATGGTGCCGCGATCGGTGACGCAGGCGACGCCAGGCACGTCCCAGAGGATTTTCCGCACCGGCGTCGACAGCTCGACGGGGACGTCGGCGCCGAAACGGGCGACCAGTGCGCCGAACCCCTCCTTGGTGAAATAGTTCGGATCGAGATCGGCGGCGGCCTGAAAGTCGCGAATCGATATCTCGTCCTCGTCGGCGCCGAAGTCCATCGGCCCGGCAAAGGTGGCCGCGGCGCGCGGCGCATGGCCTTTGGCGAGCAACGCCGAAAGACGGTCGTCGTCGCCAACCTTGACCTCATGCGCCGCCAGAAGCTCGAACAGCCTGATATCGGCCGCCTTCATTGCGGCCTCTTCGTCCTCGTTCGCCTTTCGGTTGCGATAATAGAGATGATCGATATTCATGTCGTGATGGTGAAGCGTCCAGCGGGCGGCTTGCGCCTCCGGAAAATAGGGATTGCGGTCAGCCGCGTGCAGCCAGGCGCAGCCGATATCGAAAGGAATGCCGAAATGCTGATCGCTGGTCCAGGCGCGGCCGCCGATACGGTTCATCGCTTCGAACAGCTTGAAGGAAAGGCCGGCCGAACGCAGGGTCTTGGCTGCGGAAAGTCCCGCCGAACCGGCGCCGATGACCACGACGTCAACGTCTTCCATGAATATTTTAGCCCCCGCCATAATAATTACTTGATCGTAAGCAAGTTCTCCGGCATTCGCCAGCGCTGCGGCGAGGATGCGTAAACGAGTTCTTAGCGCGGCGGCTCGAAAATCGGTTCCGATTCTCGGAAAGGACGATGCGCAGATTGTAAAGTGCTGGAGCGTACTGCGTCCAAGTGGGCGCACGTCACTCCAACAGTGACAAGCGGGCGTTTCGCTGGCAAATTCGTATTCGGGACAAGATCCAGGCAACCAGGAGAGCAACATGGCATTTTTTGCCAAGGGAAAGATTTTCGCGGCGGCGGCATCGATGATGCTTGCGGCGGCAACAGGCGCACAGGCCGCCCAATGCGGCAATACGGGCGCGGGCTTCGAAGCTTGGAAGGCAGAGTTTGCGCAGGAAGCAAAGGCCAGCGGTGTAGGCTCGAAGGGTCTGGCCGCTCTGGCTCGCGCGACCTACGCAACAAAGACGATCGGCGTCGACCGCGCCATCCATAAGGCTTTCAGCGGCTCGGTGGAAAATTTCATGAAGCGCCGTGGCGCGTCCACCATCATTTCCAAGGGCCGTTCGCTGAAGAAGTCGAACGCGGCGCTGTTCGGCAAGATCGAACGGACCTATGGCGTGTCGCCGGGTGTGTTGCTCGCCATCTGGGGTATGGAAACGGGCTTCGGTTCCTACTTGGGCAAGCAGAATACGGTCTCCGCCATTTTAACGCTTGCCTATGATTGCCGCCGCCCGGAGTTCTTCTACCCGCATGCTGTTGCAGCCCTGAAGCTGGTTGATAGCGGCGCTTTGAGCGCCTCGTCGGTCGGTGCCGCGCATGGCGAGATCGGCCACACGCAGTTCCTGCCGGGGAACGTTTTGACATATGGAGTTGGCAACAAAAATCTGCGCGACAAGGCCACTGCGTTGGCTTCCACCGCCAACTTCCTCAGAGGTCATGGTTGGCGGGCCGGCGCGAGCGCGCAGGCGAATATGGGCGCAATTGCTGGCTGGAATTCCGCGAGCGTCTATCAACAGGCCATCGCCCGCATGGCCACGGCGATCGATGCGGATTGATAGAAATCTCTGTTCGACGGAAAGCCCGGCCATGCGCCGGGCTTTTTTGTTGATGCTCCAAGGGTACGACAGCCGCCGCTCGGCCCCGCCGGGAACGAAGGCGCGAAGCAAGACGCTAATTCGGCGAGCCGAGCGCCTTGTCCATCGCTTCCCTGACCTCGGCGGGCCACGTGCTCACAGCTGGCCACGCGTCCGGCTCGGGCTTGTCGCCCCGGCGGGCGAAATAGAGCTTGTGGTTGGCCGGATCGACCGCCATGAAGCCGTCATTGCCGCCGCAATCGTGCGGCACGCAGCCGCTGGCATAGAAGGCGCCCGAAGCGGTTTTCTCGGTGCCGCCGCCGACCAGCAGGCTGGTCGCCATCTCGGGCATCTCCTTGCCGAGCAGCGTCTCGGCCAGCCTGTAGACGGCCTCGTTGTGGAAAGCGTCGACGACGTTGTCGTATTTCGACGGATCGACGTCTTTCCAGTCAGTGCCGGGCTCCGGCATATAGGTGAGATTGCCGGCAGTCGTCAGCCCGTCCGTCGGCGACCATTGCAGCGCCGGCTTGGAAACGCCCGGCAGCAGGTAGGGCACGAAATAGATCGCGCTGTCGGAGATCGCAGCCGGCGGTGCGCCGCATTCATCCTGCTCGACCGTGATGCTCTGGATGGTGCCGCCTTCTGGCTTCCAGACGATCACCTTGGCCGGGCCGCACTGGTTGCCGCCATCGCCGACATCGACCAGCGCGACGTTGACCCCGCCGACCTTGACGATCTTGTCGAAGGACACCTCGTAATTGCTGGCCAGCTGCTTGCCGTCATAGGCCAGCACCTTCTCGCCATACTCTTCCTGCTGGGAGATGGTCAGCTGCCCACTCTCGAACGGGACCGGTGCTTGGCTGTCATCGTCTGCTAGGGCCGCATTGCTCGACGCGCCCAGGTCGGCGGCCCCGGACGCATCGTCAGCCGGCACGAGCACCATGTCGGTCTGTGCATGCGCGCCAGCCACCGGCATCAGAATCCACGCCAGCGCGCAGGCGCCGGCAAGAAGCGAACGTGTCATGACTGTCCCTCCGTTGCAGCCGACACGAACCCGGCCTGGCGCGGCCGGGTCCATCGTACCGTTCAGGCCCAGGGTCGCAACTCGGCGTTCTTCTTCTCGAACGAGGCGATGGCGTCGGCCTTCTCCATGGTCAGGCCGATATCGTCGAGCCCGTTGAGCAGGCAGTGCCGCTTGAAGTCGTCGAGGTCGAACTTGACCACGCCGCCGTCCGGTCCGCGGATTTCCTTGGCTTCGAGGTCGACCGACAGCGTTGCGTTGGAACCGCGCGAGGCGTCGTCCATCAGCTTCTCCAGATCCTCGGGGCTGACGGTGATCGGCAGGATGCCATTTTTGAAGCAGTTGTTGTAGAAAATGTCGGCGAACGAGGTCGAGATGACGCAGCGTATGCCGAAATCGAGCAGCGCCCACGGCGCATGTTCGCGCGACGAGCCGCAGCCGAAATTGTCGCCGGCGACCAGGATCTGCGCCTTGCGATAGGCGGGCTTGTTGAGCACGAAGTCTGGGTTTTCCGAACCGTCGTCCTTGTAGCGCATTTCGGCAAACAGTCCGCTGCCGAGCCCGGTGCGCTTGATCGTCTTGAGATAATCCTTGGGAATAATCATGTCGGTGTCGACATTGACGATCGGCATCGGCGCGGCAACGCCGGTGAGCTTGGTGAATTTTTCCATGGTCTTTGCCCGTCTTCTTTTCTCTGCGGGGATGTGTTGGCGCCCGGTTTACACAAAGCTGCGGGCAAATAAAAGGCGGCTGTTTTCGGCTGACCTTGGTCCTGGAGCACAGACCGCTTCAAAACCGCCGCCCTATGGTGCACCTTGGCCGGCATGACAACACGTCCCAAAGTTCTCTACGCCAGCGAACCGACCCTCGACGCAGCCGAGTTCCGCCGCGTGCTGGTGGAATCCGGCCTCGGTGTCACTCGGCCTATCGATGACGACGTCCGTCTGAAGGCGATGCTTGCCAATGCAGATCTGGTGTTGGCGGCGCGCCTCGATGGACCTGGCAGGCCGCTGATTGGCCTCGCCCGCGGCATCACCGACTTCTCGTGGGTGTGCTATATTTCCGAGCTCGCCGTCTGCAAATCGGCGCAAGGGCTCGGCATCGGCAAGGGCCTGCTCGACGAAGCGCGGCGGCAGCTCGGGCCATCCGTCGCCATCTCACTGATTTCCGTGCCCGACGCCGTCGGCTTCTACGAACGGATAGGCATGACGCGCATGGCGGACGCGTTCTGGTTTGGTCGCGAGCGCTGACGGACGCATTTTTCTGCCGGCGGGAGCCAAGCAGCGGCCGAGCACGCGGAATAGTGCTGACAGGTGAGCGCCGGCCGCATGGTCTCGGCCTAGTACCGCTCCCTTGACCTGCGCAGTGCCCTGTCCACATCTCCAGCATGGAAAAGCATCGATGCTTCGTGGGCACGGCCGGTTGGGGCATCCCGTCGCGCTACAAGGATCTTTTCCCGGGATCCGGGGCGCATCTCGAGCGTTACTCCGGCCGTCTTGCCGGCGTCGAAATCAATTCATCTTTTTATAAGCCGCACCGCCGTGAGACCTATGAGCGTTGGACGCATTCGGTCCCGGAAGATTTCCGCTTCTGCGTGAAGGTCCCCAGGGCCGTGACACACGAGCATCGGCTTGCCGACTGCGAAGACCTGATCGGGGCATTCCTCGGGCAGGCCGGAGGCCTAGGCCGGAAGCTCGCTGTGCTGCTAGTGCAGTTGCCACCCAGCCTGTCCTTCGAGCCGCGTGTCACCGAGGAGTTCTTCGGTCTGTTGCGAAAGCAAACTGGCTCGAAAATAGCTTGCGAGCCTCGTCATGCGAGCTGGTTCGAACAGGACGCCGATGCGCTTCTGACCGGCTTCCGTGTAGCGCGTGTGGCAGCCGATCCGGCTCGCGTTCCCGCTGCAGCCACGCCATCCGGCTGGCCGGGCCTCGTCTATTTCCGCCTGCATGGCGCGCCGCGTATTTATTACTCGGACTATGACACTGACAGCCTGATCGCGATCAGGCAGCGGCTGGATGCGGCGAGTGCGGCGGGCGCTGAGGTCTGGTGCATTTTCGACAACACGGTTAAGGGCCATGCGCTCGGCAACGCCCTTGCCATAGACGCGATGGCGCCTCAGATCACGTTCAATTCGCGAAACGCCCGGCCCTCTGCGACACGGCTGTACCCAAACGCCGCGCAATCCACCGTGCGGTAGCCGCCATGCACGATCAGCTCGGCCATCGCCTTGCCGACCGCCGGCGCCTGCTGCAGGCCGTGGCCGGAAAAACCGTTGGCGAAGAGGAAATTCCTGACCTGCGGATGCGGGCCGATCACCGCGTTCTGGTCGAGCGTGTTGTAGTCGTAATGACCGGCCCAGGCGCGCGTCGGCTTGATCGCTTCGAAGGCGGGAATGCGGGTCGCCAGCACTGGCCAGATCACCTCTTCGAACAGCGGCCAGTCGGGCTCGAAATCGCCGGGATCGGCGGGGCCGTCGCCCTCTTGCGGCTCGGCGCCGCCGGTGATGTAGACCGAGCCTTCCGGCCTGACATAAATGCCGCTCGGATCGACCAGCAGCGGCATGTCGGCATATTTCTCGCGCGCCTCGAAGATGAAGACATTGCGCTTGCGCGGTTCCACCGGCAGTACCAGTCTGGCCATTGCAGAAACCTTGCCGGCATTCGGCCCGGCGGCGTTGACGACGATGCCGGCCTCGAGCCGCTCGCCATTATCGAGGTTGACGCTGGTGACGCGGTCGCCCTGCCGCTCGATGCCGGTCACGTCAGCGGTGACGAAATCGATGTTTTTCTCGCGCAGCGCCTTGCGGAACAGCATCAGCATCGCATGCGCGTCGAACCAGCCCTCGCCGCTGCGGCCATAGGCGCCCGCGGTGATGCCTTCGGCCGATAGCCATGGGAAGCGACGCACCAACGCATCCGCATCCTCAAGGACGATGTCGGCGCCTTCGGCGATCTGCGCCTCGTGGTTCGCCTTGAGGATCGGCAGTCCGTTCTCGCCGGCGAGGATGAGATAACCGCCTTCGCGAAAACCGATATCGGCGTCGGCTCCAAACTCTTCCGTCAGCCGCCGGAACAGTTTCAGCGTGAACTGCGACAGGCGGATGTTCTCGGGAATTGAAAACTGCTGGCGAATGGAAGCACAGGACAGCGTCGTTGCCGCATGGGCGAATTGCGGGTCGCGCTCGACCAGCGCGATCGAACCGGAAAACCCTTCCTCGCGCAGATAATAGGCGATCGAGGAGCCGACAATGGCTCCGCCGATGATGACGACGTCGTAGCGCACTTTTTTGCGTCTCCAGTTCTAGAGCATGATCCCGAAAGCCGTTTTTCGGAATCAGGCTCCAATTCATACAGCCGGCAGGATGATCTCGAAGCGCGTGCCGCGCTCGGAGTCAACCAGGCGGATCGTGCCATCATGCGCTTTCAGGAGGGCCAGCACGATGCCGAGGCCCATGCCGGTGCCGCCTGCATCGCGGCGCGTGGTGAAGAACGGCTCGAATATCCGCCCCCGATTGCTGGGCGAAATGCCGGCGCCGTCGTCGCTCACCAGAATCGTCGCCTTGCCGCCCGCGCTCGCCGCCGTGATCGAAACAAGCGTTGCGCCATGGCGCGCCGAATTGTCGATGAGATTGGCGAGCACGATGGCCGCGTTCTCGGCCGACATGCGCAGGCAGATATCGCCCCCTCCCTCGACACGGGCCGCCAGCCTGTCCTCGGCCGGCAGCAGCGCCAGTGCGGCGCCAACCAACGTGCTTTCGCCGCCGGGCGCAAGATTTTCGGCGCTCGCCAGGTCGAGCAGACGGCGCACCAGAAGGTTGAGCCGTTCGGCATCGGTGACGATGTTGTTCGAAAACCGCCGCCGTTCGCCCTCATCCATCGCGCTGCCCGAATCGCGCAGCAGTTCGGCCGCCCCCTGGATGGCCGTCAGCGGCGATTTGAGCTCGTGCGAGACATGCGTAGCGAAGGTCTGGATGCTGTCCGAGCGCGCATGCAGCTTTTCGGCCATGTCGAGGAAGGCGTCGGAAAGCGCCGCCATCTCGCGCGTGCCGTGATGATCGAGCGGCCTGATCGCGTCGCGATCACCGGCCGCGATGCGCTTTGTCCGTTCCATCAGCGCGTAGATCGGCCGGCTGACGGTGCGCAGGAAGACCAGGCCGATAAGCAGCGTGCCGCCGAGGATGGCGATCGCCGCCAGCCCCACCTTGCCGCGCTCGCCATAGAGGTGCTTGACGATGTTGTTCGGCGTTCGCGACAGATAGACCACGCCGGCGACCTTGCCGTCGACCGCGACCGGCATCGCGACAAAGACGCGGACTCTCGTACCGCGGCTGACCGAATAGAGCGATGGTGGCGGCTCGTCGGAGATCCTCTGCCGGAGCGCGCTGGCATAGCGGCCGGCCAGCGCCTGGCGAACCTCCTCGACGGCGCCGAGCGACAGGCCGATCTCCTCGCGCCCGACGATGACGACGCCTTTGGGGTCGAGCAGCCGAAAGCCGGCAAGCGTGGTTTTCTGCGTCTCGGCAAGAATGCCCGACAGCCGCGCGCCGATCGCCGCGACGGCTGGATCCGGGGCGGTCGCGGTGATGGCGGGCGGCCGGGCCGGCAGAACGTAGTCGGAGGCAAGATCGAGGCGCGGCTCGATCGGCCGGTAGCGAGAGTCCGGATCGGTGGCACTGTCCGCAGGCACGGCCGCGCCGAGCTTTTCGATGGCGACGCCGGCGTCGCGGACCTCTTGCGCATAGATGGCGCCAAGGGCCGCACCTTGCGCGATCAGCTCGGCCTCGGTCTGGCGGATCAGCTGGTTCTCGTAGAGCCGGAAGAAGAACAGGCCAACCAGCGGCAGCGCCATCACCATGATTAGGATGGCAACAACGATCGTGGCGAGGCGCGGCCGCCATTTATGCGCGGTCACGCGCCGCACCGGCCGAGCCGGAAGCCGACGCCATGCACGGTCTCGATCGCATCCGTGCAGCCGGCCGCCGCCAGCTTGGCGCGGATGTTGCGGATATGGCTGTCGACGGTGCGGTCGGCGACATGGATGTTGGCGGCATAGGCATTGGCCATAACCATGTCGCGGCCGAGCACATGTGCTGGCCGCGCCAGAAACCCTTTCAGGATGGCGAATTCGATCGAGGTCAGCACCAGCGGCCTGCCGTCGAAGCTGGCCGCGTGGCTAGCCGGCAGCAAAGCCAGTCTGCCATGCGAGAATTGCCGGTCGTCGGTCTGTTCCGCCTTTGTCGGGCGGGCGCGCCGCAGGATGACCTTGACGCGTGCGACCAGTTCACGCGGGCTGAACGGCTTGGTGACATAGTCGTCGCCACCCATTTCGAGCCCGAGGATGCGGTCGATTTCTTCATCACGCGCGGACAGGAACAGCACCGGCACATCCGATGTATGCCGCAGCCGCCGGCAGACCTCCAGCCCATCCATCTCCGGCATGCCGATGTCGAGCACGACAAGATCGGGCGCGCGGCGCCCGATCGCCTGCAATGCGGCGGCGCCGTCCGATACGGCAACCGTCTTCATCCCCGACTTTTCGAGCGCAAAGCAGATGATTTCGCGGATATGCGGATCATCGTCGGCGACAAGGATGTTGTGCGGCATGGATCAGCGGCCCGGCGCAAAGGGTTCGGAGCCCTGAGGAACCACGAACGGGATATATGTGTCGAGAGTACGAAGTAGCCGCCAGTCGCGGAAGCTCCAGGCGCGCCAGTTTTCCTGGCCCGCGCGGTAGCGGGCCTGGTCCTGCCCAAGCAGACGGGCGAGTTGGCGGTAAGAGGGAATGCTGGCCGCATTCGTCTCGGCCTGATGCTCGAGGAAGCGATCAAGCGCCGGCCAGGCGCTGGGACCGAGCGAACGCAAATACCAGAAATCGAGCTTGGTGCCGCGGCCGGTCATTTCGAATGAGTGCACGACATTGTAGTTGGCAATCAGCGCCGCGAAGTTGATGAAGGAGCAGGCATAGAGCGTCACCGAAAGCGTCAGAAGATTGGCGGAAAGCAGCCATTCATTGGATTTTTCGAGTGCGATGCGGGCGATGATCAGAGCAAGGCCCGTCGCCACCAGCCCCATCCAGACGAAGGCGGCGACGCGCCAGTAGGTCAGCGCATAGATGCCGATATAGAGATCGAGCCGCAGGATCGACGAGATGACCAGCACGATGTTCTGCGCCACCCAGACATAGACCAGCCGGCGGATAAACGGATCGCTGGAGGTAGCACTTCCCGGCCGCAGCGCCGCCAGGACGAAGCCGGCGGCAAGCAGCGCCGTGACGATCAATGGATAGGCGCCGCTATGCGCATAGGCGGCGTAGGTCAGCCCGTCGGGAAGGTCGATGCCGCCCCACAGATAGGTGGCGTCGAGTGCGGTCTGCACTGCGAACAGGATGTTGAAGACGACCAGCGCGCGAAGGATGGCGGCCTTCCCGAAGACGATGTCCTCGATCGCCTTGGCGGGTTTTGTCGTCGTCACCCCGAGGGGGATAGGCAATGCGAGATGTGCAATGCGGCGGAAAAAGCGCGGCAGGCGCGGGCGCAGAAAGACCCAGACGCCGGCAAGCACGACCAGCCAGAACGCCAGCCGCGGCAGCTGGATGAGGTCGAGCAGTGCGTGAAGATCGATCAGCGACAGCCAGTATTCGATAACCGGATTGGCGGCGCCGAACAGCGCGAGAAACACTGCGCCCAGGGTCAGCGGCATGATCCAGACGCCGATCGCCGCAAGGCGGATACGCCGCTGGCCAAGCCGCCGCGCCGCTTTGCGCCAGCGGAAGAAATCGTGGACGAACCGGAATGGTGCCGCGAGCAGGAAGAGCGCGACCTGGCCGGCAAGGCGGGCAAGCCCACGCCGCAACCGGCCGACCAGCCAAAGCGCGAAGACGACCATCGCCGCCAGCCCGATCGCGACGGACAGCGCGCTGACATTTTCAATGAGCGGCAGCAGCCCGACAAGCAGGGCGGCGAGTCCGGGCCCCAGGCCGCGGGCGCTGAGCGCCGAGGGATGGATGGCCGCGACTGCGGCGGCAAGCGTAGTGCCGAACAGGAAAAGCGTGATGCCGACCGGCTGCCCGTAGAAGAAGAAATCGGCCAGCGCGGCAAGCAGGACCGCAACGCCGAATCGCGCGCAAAAGCTCGGAGCGGCCGTAAGTAACGATGTCATGATCGGACTTTCTCAGCGGCTTTGATCCGGGCGGCATACCGGGGCGGAGATTTGCGGATGAAGGGGAAGAGTCGCCGAACGGTGCGCCCGCGGCGGATCGACGAGCCACCAACCCTCATTGCGGAGTCGGTAAGGCAGGGACCAACGGGGTTTTTCTCGCATCTGCATACCGCCTATATCGCCGATCGACATGCAGGCGGCGGGGCGGATCCGAGGAGATTTTCCGGACTTTTGTGCAGTTTTTATGCAGGTGAAGACGGCTTGCCTCGACTGACTACAGGCGGCATAGATCAGGCATGATTGAAACCTACCGCCCGCGCCGCTCGGTGCTCTACGTCCCGGCCTCGAACGACAAGGCGCTTGCCAAGACCTCATCGCTGGCCTGCGATGCCGTCATCATCGATCTCGAAGATGCCGTCGCCCCGGCCGACAAGGTTGCCGCGCGGGAAAAACTGGCCGGCATCTTCGCCAAGCGCCCGGTTGCCAACCATAATGGCCGGCGCTACGAGATGATCGTTCGCATCAACCCGCTCGCCAGCGAATGGGGCGCCGACGACTTGCTGGCTGCGTTACGCAGCGAGCCCGACGCCATCCTGCTGCCCAAAGTCGACACGCCGCGCGACGTCCTCGAGGCCGGCGACGTGCTCGACGACAATTTCGCGCCGGACGAGGTGAAACTATGGGCAATGATCGAAACGCCCAAGGCTCTGCTCAACATCGGACCAATTGCCGAGCTTGGCCGCGATCCGGCCTCGCGGCTGGTCTGTTTCGTTGCCGGAACGAACGATCTGGTCAAGGAGACCGGCGTTCTCGCCACGCCCGACCGGCGCTATCTCACACCGTGGCTGATGCAGATGGTGCTCGCCGCGCGCGCCGGTGGCCTCGACCTGCTCGATGGTGTCTTCAATGAGTTTCGCGATCTGGATGGCTTTGCGCGCGAATGCACGGAAGCGGCCGCCATTGGATTTGACGGCAAGTCGCTGATCCACCCGGCTCAGATCGATGCCGCGAACCGGGCCTTCGCGCCATCTGCCGAAGCCGTGGCCGAGGCGCGCTTGGTGAAAGCTGCCTTCGCACTTGCCGAAAATGCCGGCAAGGGCGTTATCGCACTGAATGGAAAAATGGTCGAGCGGCTGCATCTGGCGCAGGCCGAAAAACTGCTGGCGAAGGCGGCCGCCATCGGGGCATGATTGGCAACCCACCACAGGAATGAAAATGAAACTCTACCGCTTTCTGTCCGGTCCGGACGATTCCAGCTTCTGCCACAAGGTGACGGCGGCGCTGAACAAGGGCTGGCACCTGTTCGGTTCGCCGACCTATGCCTACGACAAGCAGACCAAGAGCATGCGCTGCGGCCAGGCCGTGGTGAAGGATGTCGAGGGCCAGGAATACGGGCCCAACACCAAGCTCAGCGACTAGTAGGATACGACCGTTACAGAAGCTTTTCCCAGGCAGCTCTGATTTCGTTGAACCTTGCGTCTGCAAGGCCGTCGACGTCATCGCAGCTGAAATAAAGGATCGATAGCGCTGCATAAAGGCCCGGATAACCGGAGACGGTATCCATCTTCATGAGAATTTCGGCAACCGACAGTTGCTGGCGTTTAATGCTGGATATCGCGCATTCCGATATCATCGGTGCTAGTGGATGGTCGAATTTGGACAGCCAGAAATCGACTAACGCCAGGAGAATGGCGGGCTCGACAACAGTGTTTGCGGGTAGACGGCAAAGCTCATCGAGTGCAATAAATGCAGCATTCGGCGAAATGCCGATGGCGGTTTGGATCAATTCGCGGCTCAGTGAAATGTCGTGATACGGCCAATTGCAGTCGATCCGATTGGCAAACTCTGCTTCCGTCATCTGGACACTATTCAGCTGCCTCTTCGATCCGCTCCATATCGTCGTCCGACAGGCCGAAATGGTGGCCGATCTCGTGGATCAGCACATGGGTGACTATGTCGCCCAGCGTCTCTTCGTTCTCGGCCCAGTAGTCGAGGATGGCGCGGCGGTAGAGCGTGACGCGGTTCGGCCCCTCGCCGGTCTGCGGATTCCAGCGCTCGGCGATGCCGCGCCCCTCGAACAGGCCGAGCAGGTCGAACGGCGTTTCCAGCGACAGGTCGTCCATGATCTCGTCGGTCGGGAATTCGGCGATTTGGATGACGATCTCGCCGGTCAGCTTGCGAAATTCCTCCGGCAGATGGGCATAGGCCTCCAGCGCCAGGAACTCCATTTCCTCCATCGACGGCGAAAGCTCGGCGTGCCAGGTGCGGGTTTTGTAGATGCGGGCCATGCTTTGTCCTTTGATCCCGGCATATAGGCTTTCGAGCCGGAGTCGGCAAATGGCCAGGTTGCAGCCTTTGCGCGGACAGGAATAAATTCCCCATGACTCCGCTTGACTCTTCGGGCGGCCTCTGGAATCAATAGGAACATAACAGGAACAATTGTGAGTGGAAGCTGACCGTCATGGCGACAAGCGCCGTGGCGCGGGAGACTGTTTTTGCCCTGCGCCGACAGATCGCGAAGATCGAGGGAACGCTGCCCGAGCGCCTGGAGGCGCCGGCCGGCGCAGCTCCCGTTGATGCGGATGTCACGCCCCGGGATCTAACAATCGTCCGCCGCGGCCTCGCCGTGGCGCCGCCCGATGCGTTTCTGCGCACCGGCGCGGAGGGTCTCGATACTGCGCTCAGCGGCGGCCTGCCGAAGGCGGCGCTGAGCGAGATCCATGGCGCCGCGACACGTGATGCCGGGGTCGTCGCCGGTTTCGCCCTGTCGCTCGTCAGCCTGATCCTCAAACAGGAGCCGCCGCGACTGCCGGTCCTGTGGATCGGCACCGCGGAGGTCTTCCGCGAGGCCGGCTTCCCCTATGCCAGAGGGCTTCATGGCCTTTTCGGGATCGAGCCGGAGCAATTGCTGTTTTCCGAGGCGCCAAGGCTCCTCGATGGGCTGTGGGTCGCCGAGGAAGCCGCCCGGATGACGGCGCTCGCCGCCGTCATCCTCGAAATCCGCGGCAGCCCGCAGCGGCTGGACCTCACCGCGACGCGGCGGCTGCACGCCCGGGCACAGAGCGCCGGCCGGCCGGTGTTCCTGCTGCGCCAGGCCGGCGAGGCCGAACCGACGGCGGCATCCGTCCGCCTCGTCCTGTCGGCTGCGCCGTCGGCACCACGCCAGACGCTCGCCGGGCCGCTCGCCGGCTCGATCGGCCGCCCCGCCTTCACCGTCAGCATCGGCAAGAGCCGCACGGCCTTGCCGGGACAATTCACACTGGAGTGGAACCCGGATGAACGCAATTTCGAGGAAAGAAGGGCCGGGGAAGAACGGGCAGCGAATCCTGTCCCTGTGGTTTCCGCACCTCGCCGCGGAAAGGATCCTGCGGCAGCGTCTGGGGCGGTCCTGGCGTTCGCGGCCGTCGGATCACCTGCCCCTGGTGATCAGCCATCGCCAAGCGAACGCGCAGCGCATCGCCGCCCTCGACGAGCGGGCTGAGGCGCTTCATCTGAAGCGCGGCATGGGCATAGCCGACGCGCGCGCCATGCACCCATCGATCGACGTAGTGGAAGCCGATCCCGAGGCCGACCGCCGCCTGCTCGAAAGCCTCGCCGACTGGTGCGACCGCTACACTCCGCTGGTGGCGATCGACGCAGCCGACGGCCTGTTTCTCGACGTCACCGGCTGCACCCACCTTTTCGGCGGCGAACGGGCGATGCTGGACGACATTCTGTCGCGCTTTTTCCATCAGGGTTTCGATGTCCGCGCCGGCCTTGCCGCCACACCTGGTGCTGCTTGGGCGGCAACGCGGTTTGCCAGTGACCGCATCGTCCCCGGTGGCGAGGAGGAAGCGCTACTCGCACCCTTGCCGCTGGCGGCGCTGCGCATCGAGCCTGATATCCGCGCCAGCCTGGAAAGCGTCGGCCTGCGCACGGCGGGCGCCGTCATGGCAGCACCGCGCGCGCCGCTCGCCCGCCGCTTCGGCACATCGCTGCTTTTACGCCTCGACCAGGCGCTCGGCCGCCTCGATGAGGCGGTGTCGCCGCGCCTGCCGGTCGCGCCGCTTTCGGTCGAACGCCATCTCGCAGAACCCATCATGCTGACCGACGAATTAGAGCGGCTGGTGAAAATGCTGGCGACGACATTGAAGGTGGACCTCGAGCGCCGCGGCGAGGGCGCAAGAAGGCTGGCGCTGCTGCTTTTCCGCGTCGACGGCGCCGTCAGCCGCATCGCCGTCGGCACGTCGCGGCCCTTGCGCGAGCCGTTGCTGATCCAGAAATTGTTTCACGAAAGGCTCGCCGCGCTCGAACAGGACATCGATGCCGGCTATGGCTTCGATCTCGTGCGCCTCTCGGTCCTGTCGGCCGCGGCCTTCGACATGCAGCAGGCGGATCTCGCCGGCGAAACGCACGATGACGGCGCCGACATCGCCCTTTTCGCCGACCGCATCCGCGCCCGGCTCGGCGAAAGCGCGGTTTTGAAACCGGTTGCCGTCGAGAGTCATCTGCCGGAGCGCGCCGTCGCCACGCTTCCCTATGCGGAGGCGCCGCAAAGGGTCTCTCCGCCGAAGAAGCCGGACAAGATACAAGACACTTCATCCACGCCTGTCTTTCGGCTGGAACGGCCGATCCGGCTGTTCCGTTCGCCCGAGCCGATCGAGGTGCCGGCCACCGAAATGCCTGAGGGACCGCCGATGAACTTCCGCTGGCGGCGCGCGCTGTACCGGGTCGCGCGCGCCGAAGGGCCGGAACGCATCGCCCCGGAATGGTGGCGGGAGACGTCGGGGCCGGAAGACGCGCCGACCCGGGATTATTTCCGCATCGAGGATAGCGACGGCCGCCGTTATTGGCTCTACCGCCAGGGTCTCTACGGCGCCTCTCAAGTCCCGCCGCGCTGGTTCATGCATGGGGTCTTTGCATGAACGCGCTGACGGTCGTTCCCTATGCCGAATTCGGCATCCAGTCGAATTTCTCGTTCCTGCGCGGCGCCTCGAAACCGGAGGAGCTGGTGGTCGCGGCAAAGTTTCTGGGCTTTTCGTCGATCGGGCTTGCCGATCGCAACACGGTGGCCGGTGTCGTGCGCGCTTGGCAGCAGGCCAAGGTGGAAGGTCTTTCCTATCATCCCGGCTGCCGCCTGGTTTTTTGCGATGGCACGCCCGACGTTCTCGCCTATCCGCAGGACCGCAAGGGCTGGGGCCATCTGTGCCGCATGCTGACGCAAGCCAATATGCGCGACGATAGCGAAAAGGGCGCACCGCTTCTCTATCGCGACGACTTTTTTGAATGGGGCGATCTCATGTCCCTGGCGGTCCTGCCGGATCTGTCGACGCCGGCGGAGGATGATCTCAGGCTGGTTAGCCGGCTCAAAGACCGCTTCGGCAAGAATCTGCGGCTTGCCGTTTCGCCGGATTATCGCGGCAACGACCACTACCGTATCAAGCAGGCAGCTGCCATGGCTGAGGCATCAGGCCTTCCGCTGATGGCGACCAACGACGTTCTTTACCATACGTCCGAACGGCGCCGGTTGCAGGACGTGCTGACGGCGATCCGCCTCAACGTGCCTGTTGCCGAAGCGGGGCTGGAACTGGCGGCCAATGCCGAGCGCCATTTGAAGCCGCCAATGGAGATGGCGCGGCTGTTCCGGCGGCATCCGCAAGCACTGGCGGAAACGCTGCGCTTTGCCGGCGAATTGAGCTTCTCTCTCAGTGACCTCCAATACAATTATCCCGATGAACCGACGGAATCGGGCCTCGGGCCACAGGCCGAACTGGAAAGGCTGGCTCGAGAGGGAGCCGCGATGCGCTACCCCTCAGGCGTTCCCGCCGATGTGACTAGGCGGATCCGGGAAGAGCTCGCTTTGATCGAGCGACTGAACTACGCGCGCTATTTCCTGACTGTCTACGACATCGTCAAATTCGCCCGCAGCCAGGGCATACTCTGCCAGGGGCGTGGCTCCGCGGCTAACTCGGTGGTCTGCTATTGCATCGGCATCACCGAAGTGGGACCCGAGCGGATCGACTCGCTTTTCGAGCGTTTCATTTCCGAGGAAAGAAACGAGCCGCCCGACATCGATGTCGATTTCGAGCATGAAAAGCGCGAAGAGGTCATCCAGTACATCTACGAGAAATACAGTGCCAAGCGCACTGCGCTTGCCGCGGCCGTCGTCAGCTACCGGGGCCGCTCGGCGATGCGCGAAGTGGCCAAGGCGATGGGCCTGTCGGACGATGTCAGGAGCGCGTTGTCCAGCTCGATCTGGGGTTGGTCGACCTCGGAGCTCGGCGAAAAGGAGACCAGGGCCGGCGGCCTCGACCAGACCGACCAATCGACAAGGCATGTGATCGAATGCGCCAACGAGATCATGGGCTTTCCCCGTCATCTGTCGCAGCATGTCGGTGGCTTCGTCATCACCAGGGACCGGCTCGACGAGATCGTGCCCATCATCAAGACGGCGATGGACGAACGCAAGATGGTCGAGTGGGACAAGGACGATCTCGACGCGGTGAAAATCCTTAAAGTGGACGTGTTGGCGCTCGGCATGCTGACCTGCCTGCAGCGCGCCTTCACCCTGCTCCAGGATCATTATCCGGAGGCGCGGGATGGCTATGGGCAACCATATGTGCTGGCCACCCTCCCTGCCGAGGACAAACATGTCTACGACATGATCTGCCGCGCCGACACGATCGGCGTCTTCCAGATCGAATCCCGCGCCCAGATGTCGATGCTGCCGCGCCTCAGGCCGAAAACATTCTATGACCTGGTCATCGAGGTGGCGATCGTGCGACCAGGCCCGATCCAGGGCGACATGGTCCACCCCTATCTGCGCCGCCGGCAGGGCAAGGAAAAGCCCGAATATCCCAAGCCGGAACTGGAAGAAATACTCGGCAGGACACTGGGCGTTCCGCTGTTCCAGGAACAGGCGATGAAGATCGCCATCGTCGCCGGCGGCTTCAGGCCGGGCGAGGCCGATGAACTGCGCCGCGCGATGGCCACCTTCAAGCGCACCGGCACGATCGGCAATTATCGCAAGCGGATGGTCGATGGCATGGTTTTGCGGGGTTACGAAAAGGACTTCGCCGAGCGCTGCTTCAAGCAGATCGAGGGTTTTGGCGAATACGGCTTTCCCGAAAGCCATGCCACCTCCTTCGCCCTGCTGGTCTATGCCTCCTGCTGGTTCAAGACATTTTATCCAGACGTGTTCTGCGCCGCGATCCTGAATTCCCAGCCGATGGGATTTTATCAGCCGGCTCAGCTTGTCCGCGACGCGCGCGACCATGGCGTCGAAATCCGCGAGGTCGACGTCAATTTCTCCGGTTGGGACTGCGAATTGGAGGACGCACCCTTCGACCCTGCCCGCATCCTCGGCCGCCATGCCGAAATGCGCGGTGTCATCCGGACCAATCATGCCGTCCGGTTGGGTTTTCGCCAGGTCAAAGGCCTGTCGAAGGAGCGCATGGAGGTGTTTGTCGCCAGACGCGGCGACGGCTACGAATCCGTTCGCGATGTCTGGCTGCGCTCAGGCCTCTACGTCGATGAGATCGAGAAACTGGCGCAAGCCGACGCTTTCCGTTCGCTCGGCCTCGACCGCCGCGACGCCCTGTGGGCAGTCCGCGCGCTCGACGGCAAGAGTGCCGCCGAGACCTTGCCGCTGTTCGACCAGCCGGCGATCCGCTTGCGCGATCTTGAGCCCGAGACCAGGCTGCCGACAATGCCGCTCGGCGAGCACGTCATCCACGACTACCGTTCGCTCGGCCTGTCGCTGAAGGCGCATCCGCTTGCCTTTCTGCGCCAGCGGCTGGACCGTTCCGGCGTCACGCCCAATGCGCGCCTCGGCCAGGTTCGGGACGGCAAGCGGGTTTCGGTCGCCGGTCTTGTCCTAGTGCGGCAGCGGCCGGGTAACGCCAAAGCGATTTTCCTGACGCTGGAAGACGAGCAGGCGGTGGCCAACGTCATTTTCTGGGAAAGAACCTTCAACCGCTACCGGCCCATTGTCATGGGCGCGCGGTTAATCCGTGTCACCGGCAAACTGCAGTCGGAATCGGACGTCATTCATATCGTCGCCGACAAGGTCGAGGATTTGACACCGTGGCTGTCCGTGCTTTTGGAGGAGGCCGGCACCGGCCAGCCTGTCAATGAGCCTTCGGCCAGTGGGCGCATGGAGAATGACAACCGCGAAGAGGGCGTTGCAGACGCACATGCCCCACAAGCCGCGCCGGTCCAGCGGGATCTCGTGGCGCTGTCGGGAAAGGCGGAGAAGGTCATGCCCAAAGGGCGCAATTTTCAATAGGCCTTACACCGTTCAGGACGGTCCGCCCAGACGCGGCGGCAATCCGTCCTCGAAGGGGAGCGAGCGCGCCTCCGAAGGCAGCATGATCGGGATGCCGTCACGCACCGGATAGGCAAGCCGTGCGACCCTCGAGATGAGCTCGCCTCGCTCCGGATCCCAGGTAAGCGGGCCCTTGGTCAGCGGGCAGGCCAGCAATTCCAGCAGTTTGGGGTCGACATTGGCCTTCTTTCCATCACGCCCATCCACCATTCGGTCTGTCCTTCTCTGGGGTCACTTTAGGTTTCGCGCGGCTCTCCCTTCTCCCCTTGTGGGAGAAGGTGTCGCCGAAGGCGACGGATGAGGGGTGTTCCAGCTTGGCACCAACGGCGCTCCGTCCAGCACCCCTCAACCGTCTTGGCGCTGCGCCAATCTTCCTTCTCCCATAAGGGGAGAAGGAAAAGCCCCCTATTGCAGGCTCGACCCGAAATCCTCGTTCTCACGTGCCAGTGCCATTTCGGTGATGGCTATCAGCGTTTCGGCGCGTGTCTTCAGGTCCGCCGCTTCAAGCAGCGCCTGTTTCTCGGCCGGCCCGTAGGGAGCCATCATCGACAGCGCATTGACCAGCATGGCATTTTCGGCGCGGCTGACGCTTTCCCAGTCGGCTTCAAGATCGTTGGCCTGCAAATAGGCGCGAAATGCCCTGAGCAGCGCTGGCCGATCTATCTCGGCCTCTGCCTGATCTTCGTCGAGATCGGTGAGAAAGGGCGCAAACCGGCACTGGCGGAAGGGCGTTTTGACCGCAAGCTCCTGCACGATGCGGAACCGGCACACACCTTGCAGCGAAATCAGGTAGCGGCCATCGCCGCTCTCGGAAAGTGCGATGATACGTCCGGCGCAGCCGACATTGCAGAGTTCCGGCTCGCCATCGCCACGCCGTGCACCGTCGAGGCTGGGCTGTATAACGCCGATCAGCCGCGATCCGGCGATCGCCTCATCCACCATCTCAAGATAGCGCGGCTCAAAAATGTTGAGCGGCATGCGGCCGCCCGGCAGCAGCAATGCGCCTTCGAGCGGGAAGATCGGCACCGTCGACGGCAAATCCGTATCGAGTCGGTAATGCGCGTTTCCCGCCTGCACTTCAAGCCTCCGGTCGCTCCCTCAAGAAGCGCATGAAGCCCGCCCATCCCGTCGCAACCTGACGCGTAATCGTCACGAAGCGAAGAACGGATCGGTCAGGCCTCCTAATCTGGCGCAGCCGTCGTCGATCGCAAGACCATCAGGAAAAAACAGCTTGATGCGCGCTCAGGAAAACAGCAGCGACGACAATTTGCGCCGCGCCGCCAGCGTTGCCTCGTCGGTCATGCCCCATGCCTCGAAGAACTGCAGCAACTGCGTCTTGGCGCCGTCGTCGTTCCACGAGCGATCAGCCTTGACGATCGCCAGCAGATTGTCGGCCGCGGCCATGCGCTCGCCGTTGGCGTTCTGGATCATCGCAAGATCGAAACGTGCCTGGTGGTCCCCGGGGTTCTCAGCCAGGCGCCGCTGGAGTTCGGCCGGATTGCCAAGTGCTGCTGCCTGCGCGGCAAGCGCCATCTTGGCGCGTACGGCGGCGAGTGGCGGCGCATCCTTCTTGGCTTCCGGGGCCCGCGCCAGCACCGCTTCGGCGCCCTCGGCATCGCCGGCCTCGAACAGCAGATCGCCAAGCCCGGCAATCGCCTCGATCGTGTCCGGCGCCTGTTCCAGGACGGCGTCGTAGATGTCCGCCGCGGTCTGCACATCGCCGGCGGCGCGCGCCTCGGCGGCCGCGGCAAGCGCCTCGGCCACCTGCGGCGCACCATTGTTCTTGCCGCCGACCTTCTGGATGAACGCGGCGATCTGGCTCTCCGGAATGGCGCCCATGAAGCCGTCGACCGGCTGGCCATCCCTAAAGGCGATGACCGCCGGTATCGACTGGATACCAAGCTGGCCGGCGATCGAAGGATGGTCGTCGATGTTCATCTTGACCAGCTTGACCTTGCCGCCGGCGGCGGTGACCGCCTTTTCCAGCAGGGGCGTCAGTTGCTTGCAGGGCCCGCACCATGGCGCCCAGAAATCGACCAGCACCGGCTGACGCCGCGATTCCTGGATGACATCGGCGGCAAATGTGGCGGTCGTCGTATCCTTGATGACGTCGACGGTGACAGGCGGCTCGCCAAGCGCGACTCTCGCGGGAGTGGCCTCAGTGCCGCCATACTGCACTGTGGTGGCATACTGTCCGCCATTGCTGCCAAATGGGCCGCCAAATTGATTGTTGTCACTCATCTCGTCGCCCTTTCGGTCGCGCCGCCGGCCACCGGCCCGGCGCAACGTCCTTTATTCTCACTCAGAAATCGGTTTATCGTCATCCATGTGGCGATCATCCCGTGACTTTCAAGATAACAGGATCATGCCCGGTTGCCTCGACGAATTTGACGAGGTCGGCAGCGGCGATCGAGGTCGTTGCCTCATTGGTCAGCGGATGGGCATTGATGACCGCATGGCGCATCAACTCCTGGTCGAGAACGACCTTGACCCGCAACTCCGTATCGTTGATCACGCCGAACACTGTGACCGCGCCCGGTACGACGCCGAGAAGCTCCATCAGCATCTCCGGCTTGCCGAAGGAAACGCGCCCGGCGGCGCCGATGACATGATGGATCTGCTTGAGATCGACCACCGCCTCCTCATCGACGCTGACCAGGAAGAAATTGTCCTTCTTGTCCTTGAGGAACAGGTTCTTGGTGTGCCCGCCGGCAATTTCTCCACGCAGCGCCTGCGAATCGGCGACCGTGAACAGCGGCGGATGGCGCAAGGTCGAGACCTCGATCCCGAGATCGGCGAGAAAGGCAATAAGCTCGGCTTCGGTTGTCGGCATGTTGTTTCTTGTCGGACTTCTTGCTGTCGCGGTTTGGATCATGCCGTTTACGGCCAATGACGCGGCCGAGACAAGACCGTTGCGCGGCGACGCGCTGAATTCCGTGCGATACACGCCACGGAAGGCTCGGTTACGTCGCCGGGTGCGGCCAAAAAACCTGCAATTCCCCTGTTGCAATCGCCGCGCCCTTCAGCCATATAGGCGCGGCTTGCGGCCCAAAAGCCGCGCGAGCGGGTGTAGCTCAGGGGTAGAGCACAACCTTGCCAAGGTTGGGGTCGAGCGTTCGAATCGCTTCACCCGCTCCAGTTTCCTCAAGGGGAATCAAGCGATTAAGAGGCGCCTTTTGGGGCGCCTTTTGCTTACACGGCGTTTTAACCGGCGCGCGTCTCCCAGTCGCGATAGCGTTGCGCTGGGCCGTGCGCAACGGGTTCTTCTCGCCATAGGCGGCGCCGGTGACGGCCCCCAACCTCCAAACTCCATCAGCCGCAAAGCCAATCATCTCGCGCAAGAGATCGGAATCTGGAGGCTTCTCCACGAGCGCGCAGGTTCATCATGCCACCGGTCATCGATGGTTTCTTCGAGGTTGGTGTCAGCAACCCGACCTTAACGGCGAATTGTCGATGACCATGGCAAAGCCGCTCGCTCGCTACAGCGCTATCGAGGCGCGCTCGCGAGCGGCGTGGCTACCGCCGAGCCACACCACGCGACCCCGCTCGGTGGTCGACTGCACCTCTGCGGACATTCGAAACCATGATTTTGCTTGAGCTGCAATGCGCTCGAGCGTCGGCACTGCCAACCCGCAAATCAGGCCGGGAGCCGCCACATTCGCACACGACCTGTACCACGCAATTCCGTTTCCTCGAGTGGGTCGCAAGCAAAGTTTGGTCCAAGCAGTTTGCGAGTTGCATCCGAGATACGGATTTCATCGGGATCCGCTGACGTTTGAATACGTGCGGCGAGATTAACGGTCTCGCCCCACAGGTCATAGGCAAACCGCCTTTTGCCTATGACGCCCGCGACGATTGGTCCTGAGTGAATTCCAATTCTGAGTCTTATCGGTTCTCCTGCGAAGCGTTCGCGCATAACCGCCTTTCGCAGTTCAAGTGCATAGTGCGCAAGGGCTTCTGCATGATCGGATCGCGCGGCGGGCAGGCCAGCGACCACCATCACGCAATCGCCGATTGTCTTGATCTTTTCGCAGCCGTATCGTTCCGAGAGCAGATCCGCCGCCTTGAAGAAGTAATTTAAAATAGCGAGCGTTGTCTCGGCTCCGACGCTTCGCGCTCTTTCCGTAAAGCCGACGATGTCGGCAAAAAGCACACTCACGTCAGCATGGTTGTCTGCAATTTGTTCGTCCGCCTTTAACCGCTCCGCGATCGACGCCGGAAGAATGTTGAGGAGTAGGCTTTCGGCGCGCTGGTATTCACGCGACAATCCCTCCTGGCTCTGCCTCAACGCCTCGTTCGTCAATTGTAATTTTTCGTTGAGTTGACGCTCCCTCTCTTGCAGGAGTGTCATTTCATAAGCCTTCTGTTGAAGCCGCTGCCTATTGTCGCGTTCGGCAGTGGCGTCAAGAAAGAGCAGCCATACGCAGGCATTGTCAGCAAAAAGATGAAGGTCCGCGACACGCCCGCTGGGCAGTTCGACCATGGCCATATGATATGGAAGCTCCGAGCAAGGCAGCAAACCTTCCATGAATTCAAGCTGCTCGGCTACGGGCTTGCCAATGCAAAGTGATGATAGGCCGTAATGTTCAACACTACCGCCCTTCGCAGCGATGCAAAGCTGGGCGTCAATTTTCAGATACGCGACAGAGTACTCGTTGTAGAAGAAATCGTAAATCCAGCTTCTGACTTCTCTTGGCAATCCATGCATGGTCTATTTGGCAACCATCGAAGCAAGCTGACGAAACGCATCATCAACACATTCACCCGAAAGCGCACTTGTTAGATAGATTTGCCATCCAAGTTGCCTCAGTTCGTTAATCTCACTATCCGATATTGCCCACCGATCGGCCAGATCCGATTTGTTGAACAGCAATACGAACGGCATAGCGCCGAATTCGGCCTCGGCCCGCTCGCGCAGCGTGAGCGCCACGGCAAGAGTCGCGGCGCGGGTTCCATCGACGACAAGCACGAGCCCGCTCGCACCTCGCACATAGCTGACGCGGAATGAGCCGATATCGTCTTCGCCGGCCAAATCCCATAAAATCAGATCCACGGTTTTATCCGGCAGTACAACACTCTTCTTGTCGATTTTCACTCCCACCGTGGTCAAGTAGGTTTCTGAAAAGATGCTTTGCACAAACCTGCGAACCAGACTCGTTTTTCCGACAGCGAACCCGCCCAACATGCAGATCTTCTTTTGCAATATCCTGGGCTCCGCCCTAGTGGAAGTTTACCGTAACCGAAACTCTGCGATTGGCGGAGCTCCCGGTTCGGCTATTTTCAGTCTCCGCTGGCTCAAAGGTGCCCGCGCCGCGAACCAAGAGCAATTCCGGATCGACGCCGCGCTTCTTGAGAAGCGCACGAACTGTCTCCGCGCGGGCGGCGCTGATCGACACGTTGGCCGTTTCACGGCCCGTCGCGTCCGAATGGCCGGTCAACATGAACTGGGCTGTTACGCCTGCCTCGCGGGCGTCCTTGGCCAATTCCTTCAACTGATTCGCCAATTTGTCGAGAACCGGCAATTGCTCTGGTCCCGGTACAGCCTTGCCAGAAGCGAAGAAAATGTCGACCGCTTGAATAGCGTCCCTCAAATGCGTGAGTTCCTGAGGGGTTGACTCACGCAGCTCGGAGATTTCTAGAGTGAGTCCGTCCGCGGACAGCTGTTGGGAGGCGACCCGCGCCCGGTTTATCCAGGCGGCAGGAGCCTCACCCACGGCAACGATGCGATCCTGGATGATCATAAGCCGAACCGATTTCGGCGGAGCCAGCGACGCCACCAGCCGCTTCAGCACGAACTTCGGATCAAGGCTCTGATAGAATTGCCACTGCGAATGAACGCGAGCCGGATCAACCCCTGTTCCGGACAGCAGAGCCTGCGGGTCGGCGGCCTGCGGGTCTCTCAGGCCGGAAATGTAGAAATGTCCGCCCCTCGCCGTTTGTTGGGCGACGATGATCCCCGGTTGGGCCTCAAGTCGCGACACATAATGCTGCCAGTGCTCCGCCGCGCGTGCTTCGGGGCTCACATCACGAACCTTGGAGATGTCGAATACCGGTCCGCCTGCCGAAAGCTGTCGGGCCGCCGCGCGTGCCCGATCTATCCAGGTGTCGGGAGCCTCACCCTCGGCAACGATGCGATCCTCGACGATCGAAAGCCGAACCGATTTCGGCGGGGTCAGTGACGCGGTTAGCCGCTTCAGCACGAACTCCGGATCAAGGCTCTGATAGAATTGCCACTGCGAATGAACGCGGGCAGGATCGACCTCCGTTCCGGACAGCAGAGCCAGCGGGTCGGCGGCAAGCGGGTCTCTCAGGCCGGAAATGTAGAATTGGCCATCGCGCACCTTTTGTTCGGCAACCATGATTCCCGGTTGGACCTCAAGTCGCGACACATAGGCCTGCCAGTGCTCCGCCGCGCGTGCTTCGGGGCTCACATCACGGACCCTGGAGATATCGAATACCGGTCCGCCTGCCGAAAGCTGTCGGGCCGCTGCGCGTGCCCGATCTATCCAGGTGTCGGGGGCCTCACCCTCGGCAACGATGCGATCATTGACGATCGAAAGTCGTACTGAATCCGGCGGAGCCAGCGACGCCGTTAGCCGCTTCAGCACGAACTCCGGCTCAAGGCTCTGATAGAATTGCCACTGCGAATGAACGCGGGCGGGATCGACCTGCGTTCCGGACAACAGCGACAGCGGGTCGGCGGCAAGCGGGTCTCTCAGGCCGGAAATGTAGAATTGGCCATCGCGCACCTTTTGTTCGGCAACGATGATGCCCGGCTGGGTACTCAGCCGCGACACATAGGCCTGCCAGCGTTGCCCGGATTGCCAGGAAAGAAGGAACCAACCGCCTGCCGGAATCAGGACCAGCAGGACTGCAGCCACCACCAGCCAAGGAAATCCCTGGTTAGAGTCCTCCTGCTTCAGTTCAACGCAGGTCTGCAACAGCGTCTCTACGCCGGCCAACTGCGAGCTGTCGCCGTCAAACTGCTCTAAAGCCTGTGAGCATTCATCATGGATGCGAAGCAACACATCGCGAAATATTTCATGTAATTCCTCTGGCGGATTTCCCCGGATCACCGCGACCAAGGTCGCAAACGGTCCAACTTCCGACCAGAGACGAAGCTCCCCGAAACGGATAGTGTCCAGGCCGCTCTGTTCTTTCTCGTTAAATGAGTCTTTCACAAAATCTTGAATTGCACTAAGCATCGAAGAAATGAGTTGCGGATCTTCGCTCGTTGCATTATCGGCAGTTACATGCGCTATCAAAAGCCCGGAATTGCGGTTAATCAGAAAGACATGCTCTACACGATAGACAAGTGAATGCTTAAGAACAACTTCTGAGAAGCTTGCGCCCGTTCTCCAAGCTTCAAATCTCCACTTGAGCCCATGCCAAGTAAATATATGTCTTAAAGTTTCATTCAGCGACTGAAAGGTCTGATCGATCTTTTCCCCGATCGACTTGCGAATTGCCGGCAGAAACACCGGGTATAGTATATCCGTAAGCGTACGCGGGCTCTTCTGGATGGACCGTTGCACGGCCCTCTCGACAGCTGGCGCAAGTGCCTCGCCGAGTTGCGCATGAGGCGCACGTGCGGCTGCACTGGGGAGAACACCCCCAACTGCAGACGCAAGCTGCTCAGGTTCGTCGAGCAGGTGCGAAACTCGTGAAAGCTCCGAAATTTCGCGGCCGACCAGCAACTGGCGCAGCGTTTCCATGCGAGGATCGGCGGTGGGAACTCCGTGGAAACGCGCACGATAGTCCGGATCAACGTTCCGGGCAATTTCGACCAAAAGATTAGCCAGAGCCTCGCGATCAATCTCTGTATCGTTCGAAGCTGCTCTTTGAGGAAGGCTGATTGGGTCGACGGTCGACGTCAAGTTCCGATCAACTCACTTTCCAACTACGTTCCGAGTTGCTCTTGCTGCCGACGGGATCCTGATTTAGACATTTTGCAACCTCGACAAACAGGCCAGCCAAAAGATTTCGGTCGGTCTTGACGTTGCTGAGATCGGAAAACATTTTCTCCATTAGCATCTGCATGCTTTCATTCTTTTGCTTGATTTCCTCACGCAGCAATTGATCGCTTCGATTTATCCGGTCCGCGACTTCGCGCTCAAGCTCGCTCAATTGATCCGACAACGCGCGCACCTGCTTTTCAAGCGCCTGATTTTGCTCACGAAGATTCCGGTCAATCTCCTTGTCGGCCTCGGCTCGTGCATCTTTTTCGTTCCGCAATTGCGCCGCGAGCGATTCGACCTGCTTCTTTGCATTTGACTCGTACATTTCAAGATTGCGCTTGGCCTCGGATTCGACATCCTTGAAGCGCTGCAAGAACCGTTCTTCAAGCTTGGAAAAACGGCGGTCGTAGTCCTGCATCTGGTTGCCGAACAGCAGATCACGTATCTTGTCGACACCTACAGCGTCGCCGGAGACCCCGCTCTCGCGAGCCTGGACCCCCATGAAGGCCAGCCCGTTCCCGTCTGCATTGCTTATCAGATTTTCGTCCGCTTTATTTGCTGAAGAAGCGGTACTCGAAGATTCCTTAGCCATCCTTATGCCCCTTCATTTGAACACCTGCCACAGTGCAAAACTGAAAAACACCCAAACATGTCAGCAAAATACCCGGCTCGCAAGCCGGAATCTTCTTGACGTAAGCCAATTCGTGCGCCCCTTTTACATCTCTTTGACTAGCAGCAAATGCACGAGTTCCGATTGGTGTCGCTCTCGCATCACTTTGTGATAGCAGCCATAACCGGCTAATCTGATCGACCATTGGACGCAATCTACTATCGAAATGAGTAATACAATGTCCGGCTATAGCTACTGGAGCGCAATTAAGTAGCGCAGGCACATTAGAAGTATCTAAATTAGCTGGTCTGGCGGCGCACATGCGGCGCACATACTGTCTCGCACCCGGCTGTATACTGCGACGATCCGCTTCCGATGCGGGCCCAACGGTAGAAGGGAGTTCTTCTTTCGCACGGAGAATGGCTGTTCGAGAATGCACCTCGGAATCGAGGCGTTTATCGACAGGAGGGGAGCAATTGTCCCAATAACGGCAGTCATTCACACCAAAGCTTCAGTGGGCTTGCATTTACGGTGCCCCCGATTGCAAAAGACGTCAGTCTGCCGTAGCTGTTGCACTTATACGGTGGCAGGGACCGCAGCTTGTGGTCATGGTGCCGACTCCGGGGATCGACATGAGTATGCGGCATGCTTGGCTTTGACGTGCATCTGCGACAGCTGGCGCCCAAGCTCGGCGGCACGGATGCGAATGCTGCGCCAGGCTTCCAGCATCGGTAGCACAACAGGAGCAAGCTCGCTCTGCAGCCAAATGGCGGCGTCGCGGCGGCTCGGAAGAGTTCGCAGGAGACTGTTTGGACGCAGCGTCCCTGATGACCGTTCCCTTTGGCAGGAAATCGCCGGCTATGTTCGGGACTCTTGTTCTACCTTCAAACCAGGCACGGGTAAGACGGCGTGGTGCATGATCCCTTGGTTTCAATCGTGGTTCCTGCGCACGACGCGGAGGTAACGCTGGCGCGCGCACTCGATTGCCTTCTCGATCAGGAAATAATGGACTGGGAGGCGATCGTCGTCGACGACGCCTCCACGGACGCCACCGCCGCGATTGTCGCCGGTTATGTGGAGCGCGATGCCCGGTTTCGGACGCTGAGCTCTTGCGCGTATAGCGCCGCCGGCGCGCGCAATAGCGGGATTTCGACAGCGCGCGGACGCTGGCTCATGTTCCTGGATGCGGACGATTGGGTGGACACCAGCTTCCTTGCGAAAATGCTGGCCGCACTAGAACCCGCGCCCGATGCGGTCGCCGCCTATTGCGGTTCCCGGCGCGTGATGCCCGATGACGAACTCACCCCGTCGAGCATCCCGACGGAGGTTGCGATCCAGCCCTTCGAAACATTCGCGCGCCGGTGCGCCATCCGCACTCACGCGCTGCTCGTCGACCGGAAGACAATTGTCGAGTTGGGCGGCTTCGATGTTTCGCTGCGCACCTGCGAGGACTGGGATCTGTGGCAGCGCCTCGCACGTCTAGGCAAACGTTGGGTGATGGTCGACGAGCCGCTCGCTTTTTATCGGACCAGCCCCAAATCGCTCACCCGCAATTCGACGCAGATGCTGGCCGATGCGGAAATCGTGATCGCCCGCGGCTTTTCTCCTGATCCCAGGGTCAAACAGCCAGCTTCGGCACACGCCAATGGAGCGATCGAGGCGAACGGCCGCACCGCTTCCGAAGCACTCGCGTGGTTCGCGTTGTGGAACGCCGCGTCGGATTGCGGCAGCGGCCGCCGCTCGATCAGCCCGCAGACCCTGCGCGCACTCCCGGCAGGACGTAAGTGGGCGCCTGAGATCGCCAAGGTGGCCTTCGATGGCCTTATGGTAGGAAGCCTGTCGGTGCCAGCGCAATTGGCTGCCAGGTGGGACAGGTTCGGCGGCTCCCTCACCGAGTTGATCATCGAACTCGGCAAGGTCTGGGACGATCCCGTCGCGAGTCGCCGCGCCCAGTATCAGCTTGAGCAAATGCTTCTCGACTTCGACGATCTTGCCGCGCCGCGCAGGCTGGCGCGGACGCTTGGAATTCGCGTCGATATTCGAAATCCGACCTCGATCGAACTTCCGGAAGGAATCGATCAAATTTATGCCTATCTGATGATGGATGGCCAGATCGAGGCTGTCGTGCAGTTCGGCGTACTCGGGAAAGTGACAAGGCGCCATTGGATTGAATTGATCCGGAATTTCGTGCCCCCTGAGCGGCTTATACACAGTGCCGCGCGACTTGCGAGGCCATCGCCTGTACATGCCCCGCAACAGGGCGCCGGTGCCGACAAGTCAAACATGTTTGCAACCGAGGCATTGTTGTCCATCGCGGGACGCCGGTCTGATCGGGACAGCCACTTCGGCAAACTCGCGCGGTTGGCCGCGGAAGCGCGGCGGCTGGTTCGGTCGAGCGCCGAAGCGACAGAGCCGCTTGCAGCGCCACGCCGCGCATCGGCCGCGGATGGGCACGACAATGATCGCACGTCGTTCTGGAATCGCCGTTTCGCGACCGAGGATCCCTGGAACTACGGTTCGTCCTATGAGCAGGAAAAATATGAGCGGCAGCTCGAAATTCTGCCTGCCGGTCCGATCGGACGGGCGCTTGAGCTGGCCTGCGCGGAGGGGCACTTCACGCGGCAGCTGGCGCCGCGAGTGGGCCATTTGACGGCAACTGACATCTCCGCCGTAGCCATCGGGCGAGCGCGCGCGCGATGCAGCGATCAGCCGAATGTTGAGTTCGGCGTACTGGATTTCTGCGCGGACACGCTGCCCGGTGCGATGGACCTGATCGTCTGTTCGGAAGTGCTCTACTATCTGGATGATCTCGCCGAGTTGCGGCGCATCGCCAAAAAAATCGTTGAGGCATTGGCGCCTGGCGGCAGTTTCATCAACGCACACGCATTCGTGTTACGTGACAATGTTGAAAGGACCGGCTTCGACTGGAACACATTCGGTGCACAAGCGATCTCAGAGACGCTGGCAGGGACCGAAGGTCTCGTCCTCGATCAATCGATCCAGACCGAGCTCTATCGCATAGACCGCTTCCGCCGCCTGTCACCGGACGACGTGGCGACGGAACCGATGATTGATCAAGTGCCAATCCGCGCGCCCCTTGAAATCGGGGTCGCGCGAAATATCGTCTGGGGCGGGGCGCGGGCCTTGCGCCGCGACGTTGCGCGTAACGAGCGGCGGCAGCATATCCCTGTCCTCATGTATCACAGCGTCTCCGATGAAGGGCCGGCCGCGCTCGCCCGTTTTCGGCTCACGCCCGCCGCATTCCAAAGCCAGATGGCATGGCTGCGCGCCAATGGCTTTCACGCGATTAGGTCCGATCAGCTGGAATGGTTCATCGCCAACCGTCAACCTTTCATTGGCCGCCCAGTGCTCATCACCTTCGACGACGGCTTCCAGAACTTTGCCGACCATGCCTGGCCGATCTTGCGCGCAAACGACCTGACCGCGGAAGTGTTCCTGGTGACGGACCTGGTGGGTGAAAGTGCACTGTGGGACGCCGACAGCGGTCCGCCAACGCAGCTTATGGACGCCGGGACCGTGCGACGCCTCGCTGCCGAAGGTGCATTCTTCGGAAGCCATCTGGCGACGCATCGCGCGATAGATGGTCTGTCGAGCTCTGACTTGGCCAGCGAGCTGCTTCGCTCTCGTATGTTCATCGAACGGTGGACCGGTCGGCTAACCACGGCGTTCGCGGCACCCTTTTCTGTCACCGACCGACGGCTTGGCAGGCTGGCCAAGGAGTGCGGCTATCGAATCGGCTTCGGCGGCAGACACGGCCCGGCGGACCTCGATTGCGATCCCATCGACCTTCCGCGCATCGAGATTCGCGGGGATCGCTCGCTCGATGACTTTGTTGCCAAGGTCGAGGCCGTGCTGGAATGAACGGTGAACTTGTCGGTGTCCTGCCCGTTTACCTCGTTCGCAAGCCCTATTGGGCGACTTGGGACACCGCTGACATCAGCTCCTGCGGGTTTGGCGCCCCAAACATGTATCGCCCACCCTCTGGAACCTCCGTGAAGCTCCAGCGGACGATCCCCTGCCGGTCCAGCAGGAACTGACCGACCAGTTGTCCGTGTCCCGTTGCCATCATCTGCTCGTCGGCTTCGGTCAGTTCGTAATGGTCCCTCTTGTCGAGGATCTCGCCGGCCGCAATAGGATCCATAGGACCGGGCAACTCGCTTGGTATGTCGACCCGCATGTCCTTTACCGCTGCGATCGAGACCTTGTACGGCCAGTTCGTCTCGTTTTCGGTGAATTCGAGATTGGGGAGGCCAAAAGCACGATGTGAAGCGCGTTCAGGGTCGGAGGCCGCAAGCAGATTCGGCATCGGGTGGTAACGGAAATAGAGACGCGCTCGTTCGATCGGCGTGTTGACCACCGTCAGGCTCTCCACGCCCTTTTCGCGCAGCTCCGGATCAAGCCGCGCCTGGGCGGCGATATGGCGCCGGCAAAACGCACAATGCAGACCTCGAAACAGGCCGACCAGCACCGGTTTTTGTCCGCGAAAGTCGTCAAGCGCGATCTTGCCTTCCTGGGTAATGGCGTCGAGTACCACGTTCGGCGCACGGTCGCCCGGTTGAAGCGGTACCAAGTCACTACGCGCGGACATTTCCAACCTCCAACCCGGGCTAATCGAGAAAAGGCAGCACCACAAGCGCTTCCGGGTCGAGCCCGTGCTGGGCGCATATACCCTGCGCCAGGGAAAAGTAGCGTTCGGCCTCGGCCAGATTGTCGAGGTCGAGATTAAGCGTTGCCAGACCATCATAGCACGGAAACAGCAGTTGGGGCTCGCCCGTTTCGCGGGCTACGTCCAGTGCCTCGTGGAACAAGCCTACCGCCAGTTCCGGACGGCCGTGGCATTGGTGGATCTGCGCTAGCACGATCAACGGCACCGGCAGGTGCTCGCGCTGGTCGAGCGCCCGGTCGATCTCGATGGCCTTCTCGGCAGCAGGCACGCCCTCCGTTGGACAGCGATCCGTGAAAGTACAACAAGCGACCGCCAGATTGGCGAGGAGGCGCGCCTGGAAACCCAAGTCACCAATATGGCGCGCCACTTCAAGACCGCGCCGACAGACATCCATTGCCTGTGCCGGATCGATGGTCGTGTAAAGCACGCCGAGATTGGTGTAGCCGCGGCAGGCCGCGCCCAGTAGACCGGCGGCTTCGGCCAATTCAATGCTATGCTCAACCTGACGCACGGCTTCACGGTTTCGCCCAAGGCGAGCCAACGCAACAGCCTTGGTATTAAGTGCCTCGGCGGTCACGAGAGTGGCATCACACCCTACCTCGGAGACATGCTCCGTTGTCAGAGAGCGCACGCAATCCAGCGCCGTGTCTGCCCATTTTGCCGCGAGAGCGTGATCTCCGCTACGGAACGCCTGTCGGCCACGTTCTTGCCAGAGATGCGCCTGCTCGATCGGGGCATCCGCTCCATCAAGGAGCGCTGCCGCTTCAGCATAGCGGGATTCTGCGTTGTCCCGCTTGCCGACGTCCCAGAGCAGCCGACCGATCTTACGCAAAACTCGCGCCGATGCGACACGATTGGCTGACTCGCGGTATGCCTGCAACACCCTCTCGTAGTGGTGGTGCGCGATCTCGCGGCGGCCTATCGGGCCGCTCAAATCGGCAATGCGCTCTGCAATTGCCAGTTTGAGCGGTGTTTGCCCGATCGCGCCCAACGCAGTCAGTGCTAGCTCGTAGAAACGAAGGGCGTCGTCGTTGGCGTATATCATGCGAGCGCGATCGCCCGCCGCCTGCAGGTAATGCGCGCCCCTCTCCCGCTCGGCGCTCTGTGCGAAATGATGACCGAGCACGGTCAAATCCTCGAGCCGTTCCGGCTTGCCGCCGCACACTTGCTCCAAGGCAGCACCGACCCGCCCGTGGATGTCGGTCCGGCGTTGCAGGAGCATATTCTGGTAGATCACGTCCTGCAGCAATGTTTGCGTAAAGCGGTAGCTTTGCGACGAGACCGAGCCTGATCCGGCAACTTCCTCGATGATTTCCGCATCGCAAAGCAGTTCGCAGCCGGCTTCTAGCCGGCCGGGGTCGGCTGTCACGGCTTTCAGAAGTGTGACATCGAAGCGCGGGCCGATTACCGCGGCTTCCTGGGCCAGCCGGCGCACCTCTTGGGGCAGCCGGTCGACGCGAGCAAGCAACATTGCCTGGATAGTGGCGGGAATGCCGGTTGCGACTTCGCCTGCCACAGTTCGCCATCGCTGGCCCTCGCGCATCAGTACACCGCGATCGATAAGGCCGCGGACGATCTCCTCTACAAAAAGGGGGTTGCCGCCCGCGCGCTCAAGAATCTGGTCGAGAAGCCCTCCTGCGGAGTTTACCCAGCTCTCGCCGAAAAGCGCCGCAAGCAGGCTGCGTCCGTCATCATTGTTGAGCGGCGAAAGCCTGAGCGCTGTGTGACTGACCCGACTTGAGTCGAGCTGGCCGTTGTCCCGCGCCGGACGATGCGTGACCAGCAACATCAACCGCGTGCGTTCCAACCTGTCCATCACGAAACGTAGTGCCTCGAGCGACACGGCGTCGGCCCAGTGCAGGTCTTCGACGACAATCAACAGCGGCGACAGCGCAAGCCGCCGTTCGATGATTGTGCGGACTGCATAGAGAATTTGCCGCCGCAGCTGCTCGGGCTCGACATGCTGCAAGGTGGCATCGGGGTCGCCAAGGCCGAGCACATGGTAGAGCAAAGGCATCAGTCGCTTCGCCTCTTCGCCCTGCAGGCCGAGATCGGTAAGCAAGAGTGCGAGCTTCCCCCGCACTTCGTCCCCACTGTCGTTTTGCATCATCCCGGCAGCGCTGCGCACCACTGCGCCCAAGGCGCCAAATGATTGTTCGCCGAGCGGTGAGCACGTGGCCAACCGCACGGCGACGTTGCGAAAACGATCCTCGTCGCTGACGCGGGCGACGAACTCCTTCACCAGCCGCGATTTCCCGATACCGGCTTCTCCGACGAGGCGGACAAGTTGGGCCGAGCCGCTGCACGCCTGGTCAAGGCTCGCCATCATTCTATTGAGCTCCGCACCACGACCTATTATCGGCGCACTGAGGCCGAGCGCCTCAAGCCCACGCGCTGCACGCGGCGTCGCGAGCGGTGCATCCAGTCGATGGACGAGCACACTGCCAGCCTTGCCGCGAAACACGACATCACCGAGCGATTCGTAGGAGAAGGCATGCCGGGTCAGCCTGTGAGTGAGCTCGCCTACCAGCACCTCACCCGGTGCGGCCAGCGATTGCAGGCGTTGCGCCGTATTCACTGTGTCGCCGGTCACCGAATACGATTTGGCGGTGCCGATGCCCAATCCGCCAGTAACGACCGGACCAGTGTTTATGCCGATGTGGAGTAACAGAGGCGAGCCGGAGTGGGGGGTGCTTTCGCCGAGCCGCGCCGTCCGGGCGATCATGTCGAGAGCGGCGCGAAGCGCACGTTCCGGATCGTCCTCATGCGCGACCGGCGCACCGAACAAAGCGAGCAGTGCATCGCCGATGAATTTGTCGACGAAACCACCAAAGTTTCGCACGGCCGCCGTCAATTCCTTGAACAGTTGGTTCTGCAGCGCTTGCATGACCTCGGGGTCGAGCTGCTCGCTGAGTGTCGTGAAGCCGCAAAGGTCTGCGAACAGGACCGTGACCGTCCGTCGATCGGCGTCGGAGACGGGGTGCAGCCCATCTTCGCTTTCGATATTCGGAAGCAGCGACGGAGTCCGAGAAGGCGGCACAATGGTCCGGTTTGGCGTCGGAGCAGGCCGTTCAACGGCTTTTGCGGGCGCACCGACGCTTGCCCCACATTTCGGACAGAACTCGAAATCAGGTGCGCAGGGGTAGCCGCAACTGACGCATGGCACGGGCTGGCGCCTGCCACACCTCGGACAGAAGGCGTAACCGCCCTCAACCTCGAAACCGCAGCCCGAGCAGTCCATCGAACAAGACCTCACTAGAGGCCGTGACGCCGTGATCTCGCCACGCACTTCACGGCAGGCTATTAACAAGGATGCACCGATAGCCGTCGACCGGCAAGCGGCAGCGCAAATGGGCATCGAGCAATCCGTGTGGGTCCGGTGGCAGAGCGCTGCCGATTCGGGCGGCTGCGTGGCCGTCGTTTGCGAAAGTTCCCTCTTACCCTCCGTCTTCCTGCTATTGTGGAGACGAGGAGATGGCCCTGTGAGCGAGAACCGCAAGCTAGCCGCGATCCTGGCCG